>NZ_FRDI01000010.1:0-63385 GCF_900143255.1 Desulfovibrio litoralis DSM 11393 | reverse complement strand
GCGGGAATTGTTGTAGGTAAAAGCGGAACAGCCACCGCCTCGATTGAAGAAATAAACAAAGCAATACACGAGAGTGAGTTGCCTGCTGTAACACGCTGGGTTTAGTCTTTTCACGGATAAAATAGTTTTAATAACCTTTAACCAAGTTGAAATAGGGAGAGAATATCTATGCGTATGTTAGGGAATATTTTATGGCACTTTCCATTTTTGGGATTTATGACCGCCTTTTTAACCTTTTTATTGGGTAGTCTTTTGACAATTTTGATTATTCCCGCTCCAATTGGTCTTGGGTTAATTCAATTATCTAAATTTTTGTTGGCTCCATATTCTTACTCAATGGTATCTAAAGACGATTTGAATATAAATCAAAATCCAGCATGGAAAACATATTCCTTTATTATTATGCTCTTATATTTGCCTATTGGGATAATTGCCGCCGTAGTAAGCGCCATGCAAGTTTTGGGTTTATTTTTAACTATAATCGGCATTCCTATGGCTATTCCGCTTGCTAAATCTTTAGGCACTTATCTTAACCCTGTGGGTAAAGTTTGCGTGCCTGTTGAAACCGCCGAAGCCATCAGACTGCAAAAAGTTTATGGACAAGCTCAAGATTTTGCTAAAAAGTAAACATTAATATTACTTTGTAATAATTAGAGTTTTTAAGTATTGAAACTATTGCATAACTGCGTTGTGCATACTTTTCCATCGTTTTATGCTTTGTATACACATAACATAAAACATCTTAACTCTCAAAAGAATCACTCATTTTACAGGAAAATTAAATTTTCCCTTGTTTCGGGGGATACCCCGAAGCCCCGCAAGAGTCTCAAGGGCACTGGAGCAAAGCCAGCCCATTGCCATTATTCGCGGTTTTTGGAGTGTCTTTCTAACGAAAGCCACTTAGATGTAACTATTTAGCTAGGGAGACAATATAATGCGTTTGTCCGGAATAATTTTTTTGCTGTTTGTTTTATCATTCAATTTTATGCTTGAAGGTATGAATACAAAGGTAATCGCTAACGAAAAGTCGAGTGAAACATTTTTAAAACCCAAATTGGCGGGGAAAATAAAACCGACTCAGCAATTCGTCGAAGAGACTGTTACCAAAGAGAACCTTTCATCCATGCGTGCTAAAGCCCAAAGTGGCGACCTTGCTACTATGACAAACCTGGGCATTGCGTTAATGTGGACAGAAAATAAAGATGAAGGCAGGCAATTATTACAACAAGCAGCAGACAAAAATTATGCTCCGGCACAATTTTATTATAGTATGCTATTACAAGATGAAGGTAACAAACTCGCTTTGAGTTATTTAGATAAAGCGATAACAGCCGAATTTGTCCCCGCTTTGGAATGGAAAGCTCAAGAGTTACTGCAAGCTTATTCTAGTGATATTGGCTCCAAAGAACAAATTGTGAGATATTTGACTAAGGCTGCCTCACTTGGCAGTAGACTTGCGGCTTATAGGTTGGGAAATCTTTATTCTGAAGGCAAACAGATCGGGCATAACGGAGTTGCAGGATATTACTGGCTTTATCTTGCTTTAAATGGCTATACTGATGATAATACAAAAAAACAAAATCCCCGAGGCATTTATGGATATTCAAGAACAGAGGGTATAGATTCCAGTATTTTTGAAAACTTAGCTTTTCTTGATCTCGCCTTAACAGGTTTAGAAGGAAAGGAAGCCTTAAAGCTACTTTCTCAATGGACTAAAACACCGCCCCCAAACTTTCCGGTAGAGTTGCCTCAAAAAGATAACTATTCAAGAACTGAAGACACCTATGTTCCGGAAATTATAACACCTCAAAAAATAAAAGACTTAAATACTAAAGCCGAAAGTGGAGACAATAACGCTCGTTTTACTTTAGCAAAATATTACCTAGATGGACGAGGAGTTAAAGAAGATGACGCCAAAGCCATTAAGCTTTTAGAAATAGCACAAAAAGACGGACATGAGCAATCGGCTTTTCTTTTGGCTAGAATATATGAACGTGAAGATGATAGAGAAAAAAAAGAAAAAGCCAGAGAGATTTATACTACTCTAGCCGATAAAGGTAATCCAAATGCACAAATTGCCTTGATAGAGTTTTTAGACGATGACTACAATGATAACCTCGACAAAACAGCCGAAGAAGCTAATAAAAAACTA
The DNA here is from genome assembly GCF_900143255.1 of Desulfovibrio litoralis DSM 11393. Classification (NCBI taxonomy): domain Bacteria; kingdom Pseudomonadati; phylum Thermodesulfobacteriota; class Desulfovibrionia; order Desulfovibrionales; family Desulfovibrionaceae; genus Desulfovibrio; species Desulfovibrio litoralis. Next base: position 61,233 of record NZ_FRDI01000010.1, on the reverse strand, counting down.
GCTTTTGAGCTATTAACCAAAGCCGCCTCTCAAAATAATATATGGGCAATGATTAAGCTAGGAAATCATTATGAAAGACAGAAAAATTATAAAAAAGCCTCTGAATTATACGAAAGAATCGCTATTTTGGGTGAACCCTCCGGTATAGAGAAGTTAGTTGGCTTAGCCGAAAGTGAACGCAACAGGGGAAATCTGTATATGTGGGCAAGCATATACACAGATACTATCCCTCAGGCAAATAGAATATTCCCTCGTCAAGTGATAGCCATGGCTACTTATAATGTTGACAAACAAATACTGCAAAGCTGGAAAGAAAAAACAGAGCAATGGCTACGTAACAACCCTGAATTTTTAAACAATATACAAGCAAGAAAAGCCGAACAAGAAAAAGCAAAAAACAAAAATAATACAAGTCAAAACGACCAAACTAATCCAAATATAGATACAAGAAATAAACAACAAATTGCGTCATTAATTAATGCAGTATCAAAAAACGATTTAAAAACCGTCAACGCTTTAATAGCTGAAAAGGTTGATTTAAACGTTGCGGATAATAGAGCTAATTTTCTCTTACATTATGCGGCTACTTTGGCTGATACTAAAATTTTAAAAGCGTTGTTAGACGCTAAAGCTATTATAGATGTTCAAAACTCTTCGGGAAAAACTCCTTTATTTTTGGCTGTATCAGAACAAAATATAGAAGCCGTTAAAATGCTACTCTCAGCCGGTGCAGACCCGGAAATAGGCCGCTTTCAAAGCCAACCGTTATTGGAAGCAATAAACCAAAAAAATATAGAATTAGTAAAACTTTTATTGCCCAAGATTAAAGATATAAATGTAAAAAGCAGTAAAGGCGAAAATTTTTTAGATGCCGCTATATATCATAACGATGCGGACGAACTAGTAGAGCTACTACTAAAAGCCGGAGCTAACCCTAGTTATATTAATAGCTATGGCGAAACTCTATTGCATCAAGCAGTGGAAAAGAATAATACCAAAATTGTGCAATTACTCTTAAAACACAATATTGAAATTAATCACCAAGCCAATGATGGAGATACCGCTCTTCATGAAGCAGTAAAAGATAACAATGAAGAGTTGATCAAAATGCTCTTAAAAGCAAACGCCGACCCTTATATAAAAAATAAAGAAGGATATACCCCTTGGTCTCTCGGAATGACTAGCAACAAAATCGGTACAGTTAAGTTGTTTCTAGCTCTTAAGCATGATATAAATGCCCCTATTAATGAAGATAACTACACTATTTTATATCATACTGTTTCTTCTCCCTATCAAAAACCAGAGATTACAGCGTTATTATTAAAAGCTGGTGCAAACCCCAATATAAAGGATAAAAGAGGCTATACCCCCCTTATAGCAGTAAGCGATACTGCAACAGACCTTCCCATACTCAAGCTTTTATTGGAGGCAGGGGCAGACCCTAATGCCACAAACGAATATGGGACTGCTCTCCATAGAGCAGCCCGCAATAAAAATATAGAAGCAGTAAAAATATTATTAAAAGCTAAAGCAGACCCAAATATAAAAGACAGCGATGGAAACACCCCTCTTGACGAAACCTCTGATCCGGAAATAGAAAAATTACTGACTGAGGCTGGTGGAAAGTCAGAAAAAAAAGAGGAAACTCCTTTATTTGATGAACTGAACAGGCCTGTAAACAAGGCGGCTGAAAAGGCTGTAAAAGAACGCTCCCAAGGGAAAAATAATAAACCTAATAATATGATCTTGCTGAATACCATGGAAGAATCCAAGGAGATTAACGCAACAATAGAAGCAGAAAACGCCGGTAAAAAAAGTCCATATCTTGCGAGAGCTGTAATGCTGAATATAGAGCCAAAAGAGTTAAAAGCCAGAATACAGTCAGGGATAGATGTAAACGGAGTTGACCCAGAGTTTTCTACTCCGATGTTTCAAGCGATTCAACAAAAGCGTAGCGTAGAGATTATTAAATGCTTATTGGACAATGGAGCCGACCCTAATTTAGAAACTCCACTCATGCACGCCGCAGAATCGTGTTACGTTGATGCTATTCCGCCTTTACTTAAAGCCGGAGCAAACCCTAATATTAAAAATGAAGACGGAAATACGCCTCTGATTGAAGCAACAGAAAGAGGTTGCGACAAGATTGTTGAACTCTTGTTACAAGCAAAGGCTGATCCTAATATGATAGATAAAAACGGTAACGCTCCATTGCATGTGGCAATAAAACAGGAAAAGCTAAAGGTAATTCCCTTGTTGTTAAAAGCTAAAGCGAACCCTAATATACAAAATAAATTTGGAAACACTCCACTACACAATGCGGCTGGAGATTACTATAAAGAAGGGCTTGAACTTTTATTAAAAGCTAAAGCAGACCCTAATATAAAAAATAACAGCGGTGATACAGCTCTAATTACCCTAGCAAAAGAAGGCAACGAAGAGGGTGTTGACATTTTGTTAAAAGCAAAAGCTAACCCTAATATACAAAATAGAGAAGGCAACACCGCCCTACATATTGCAACCCAAAAAGATGATGAAGGTATTGTTGAGCTTTTATTAAAGGCAAAGGCCAATCCTAAATTAAAAAACGAACAAGGCTATATTCCCTTAGATCTTATCGTAGGAGATAGAGAGATTCAGCAGCTTTTATTAAAAGCTACAAAATAAATAATAGAGACTCTTGCACAATAGTCGAAAAGTGGCTTCCTTAAAGAAGACACTCCCAAACTACACGCATAAGAAATGGTCTTTAATTTATAAATAAAAAAGACTCGTTATTAAAAAATAGCGAGTCTTTTTTTAGTTAAACCAATTCAAAAAATAATGAAAATTAAATTTTCCTGTAAAACGAGTGGTGTTCGAGACTTAAGACGTTTTATGATATATGCAAACAAAGCATAAAAAGATGAAAAACGTATTTAAAACGGAGTTTTGCAATGTTCTTTAAGTAGAACAATCATGTTTTTAATAACTATTCTAAAAAGTAACCGCTTAACCAACACAACATAAGTCATATTGATTAAGCGGTAGTTTTATAGAAGTAAAAAACTAAGTTTAGCGTTTCATTGCCTCAACAACTCCGCTTCGATAAGCTGGGTCTACCTGATGAAAGAGATCAAGTTGGCGTTTTACTACAGGCTCAGACACTCCTTTCAAGTCCGCAGCAATGTTGGCAAAAAACCTTTTACGATGCGGTGAGTCCAAAAGAGCAAATAATTTTGCCGGTTGGCTAAAGTAATCGGTGTCTTCACGTTGGTTCCAATGTCCTGCATCGCCATGTAGTGGGAGTAGTGGTTCCTGAAACTCTGGCTGCTCTTGGAAAACACCATGACTGTTTGGCTCATAGCTTATATCGCCACTATTGCTACCCACCCGCATAAGACCATCACGATGATACGGAGCAAAAGGACAACGTGGTGCATTTACAGGGATTTGGAAGTGATTTACTCCAAGACGGTAACGTTGGGCATCACCATAAGAAAACAAACGCCCTTGAAGCATTTTATCAGGAGAAAAACTAATACCCGGAACAATGTTTGCCGGATTAAATGCGGACTGTTCCACTTCTGAAAAGTAATTTTCCGGATTGCGATTTAGCTCTAACACTCCGACTTCCTGCAAGGGAGCATCACTATGAAACCACACTTTGGTCAAGTCAAAAGGATTATATGGTAATGTTGCGGCCTTTTCTTCTGTCATAATTTGTACGAACAACTTCCATTTTGGGAACTGTTTATGCATTATGGCATCATAAAGGTCTCGTTGAGAGCTTTCCCTATCTTGTGCGATAATATGTGCGGCTTCTTCATTAGTTAAGCACTGAATGCCTTGTTGGGTTTTAAGATGAAACTTTACCCAAACTCGCTTATTTTCTTTAGAAATAAAACTAAAAGTATGACTGCCAAAGCCGTGCATATGGCGATATGATTTTGGCAAACCACGGTCTGTAAAATCAATGGTGAGTTGATGCAAAGCTTCCGGCAAGTGAGAGAAAAAGTCCCATTTATATTCTGCGTTGCGTAGATTTGTGCGTGGATCACGTTTGACTACATGATTCAAATCAGGAAACTTAAGCGGATCACGCAGGTAAAAAACAGGAGTGTTATTGCCTACTAGATCCCAGTTACCTTCCTCTGTATAGAATTTAATAGCAAAACCACGAATATCACGCTCCGCATCGGCGGCACCACGTTCACCAGCCACTGTGGAAAAGCGAATAAATAAATCGGTTTTCTTCCCTATTGCTGAAAACAACTTGGCAGAAGTAAATTGAGTAATGTCATGAGTTACCGTAAAAGTGCCATACGCACCGGAACCTTTTGCGTGCATACGACGCTCAGGAATGACCTCTCTGTCAAAATGGGCGAGTTTTTCTAATAGCCAGATGTCTTGTAAAAGAACCGGGCCTCGTGGTCCGGCTGTAGCACTATTGTTATTATCCGGAACAGGTACGCCTGCTGCCGTTGTAAGCTTCTTGAGAGACATAGGAACCTCCAATAGAAAGTGTTACAGGTGTTGCATACATACTATATATATTTATATATAGATAGCTTTATCAAGGAAATGTGTCAACACTTTTACTACGCTTATATCTCTTGCTTGCTTATATAGATAACAACCATTTATTTTGTAAGCATTTAATTAAAACAATATTTTTTTGTAGCAAGGTTGATAATATTATTCAGAGGCAACACAACGAATTCTTTCCATTTATATGCCATGTGACACTATGTTAAATAGACTATTTAATATCATTATGCCCCGCTACTACCCATTCTCCTTGCCTTTATCTTCATCTTTATCTTGTTCCACAGCAAAGGCAGGAATATAAACCACTGAGCATAACCGGCAGCAAAAAAGACCACCCACATCACAGAAAACACCACATAGTTTGATTCGAGCAAGCTAAGCAAAGGTACCCCAGAGTATTCCTCAAGCAATATCAACAAAGCAAACAACCACGCAACAAGGATACCGATTGGGAAGGACAAAGACAACATGCCATACATAAAGACAATGTAAACGTCGTTCGATTGATTCGGTTCAGTATAAACAAGCGTTATTGCTAAGACTGCCAGCGAACAGAGAATCCAAAGGATTTTTAGAACTTTTACCAATATACCTTTCATATATCCCTTCTTTGGGTCTTTTTTTCGATAGTTATGCAACACATGATGAAACACTCTTGGCAGTGTGTTTTTAACCATTTATTTGGTAAGCATATCCTTCACGGAATATTATAATCTGATCAAATTTAAAGGGTTCATAATAGCCTTTAGTGTTTTTTAATATGCTTATTTATATTTAGCTTATTTTTTTATGCGTTTAAGCTTTGCTCTAGATACGCCTGTAGGCAGTTTATCTTGGTAATAATACTCATCATAAATTTCACCATCTTTCATTCTGTGTCTTTGTCCGCCCTCATAACAGAACCCACCTGTGTACATTATCTTTCCGGGATATTCTGTATCGTTATCACCGCCTACAAATAGCCACATTCCTTTATTATAAGGCGGAGTTATGTATATATGTTCTATCCATGCCTTTGTTCTCAGGTGTATTCGTGCATATTCCTTAAAGGGACTGTTATAACCCAGTGCCAGCACATCATGGCGATTTCCACCAAAGCTCCCATAAATAACCAAAACTTTTGAATCTTTACCGGCACAATCTACATAAATGCTATCAGCATCAGAATAAGACTTTCCAAAGTCTCGCTCATCAGAGCTATTATAAGGTAAGAACTTGCCTAAAGGTTCTATTTTTTCACCTGTTTTAATGGCATAAAAATGACCTTTATAAAAGGGATCACCACGCAGAAGCGAGATAGTCTGTTTTTTAGTTGAGCCGACTTTACACTGAAAGACTACGGAATATTCGGAAAAATCACCGTGATACCCCTTAAAGCTGTCTAGCTCCATACCAACGCCATAGCTACTTGTTGTCATACAACCAACAAAAAGAACAGAGAATATTATAGTTTTAAATAAATTTATCATAGCACCTTGCTCCTTATTATAAGACCATTGAAAAAATTCGTTTTGCGTTCTTTTGTTATTATTTTATACTTTGTTTGCATGAGTATAAACGGAAAAGCTAAGCCCAAATCTTTACTTCTTTTTTGTGGGTGGAAGCATAGAATCATCCATACGAGATACTACACCCACACCTTCTGCTGTAGGCATAAAACCGGATTCTGTGGGTTTAAGAAATGTCATAATAGAATATTTGTCTGTTATTTTATGCATTGCCTGATAAAAATATTCACAATCTTGACTATATTCACGACACGAGTCTTCAGCATCGGCTTTTATGCGAAAAAACTTAGCATTATTCTTCGACCCAAGGGGTATTAAATCCATTGTTCCATCTTCCAAATAAGGTCCATGTGCTTCATATCGCTTATATCCAACCAAAAGATTATCGTCTATAAAAAACGCTGAAAATGATTCAGGCTCAGCCCAGTGATCACCATCGAACCACCCACCTTTAGGTAAATCATCGGGTAATATAAAACCTTGCTTTAAAAAACATTGCCCCGAACCAGCTATATTTAGTATAACCCCATCAAAAAGATTCAAAGAAAGTGTAACATTTTCCCCACTTTTCAAATCTTTTCCTTCAATTGTCCACTGTTCTTTGCCATGGAAACCTGCACTCATTGTGATGTTTTCAATTTTTAATTTGTTTTCGGCAATACTCAGGGTTTTTGAACTCATATCAATAGTCAATTCCTCATCAGCAAGGAATGCCTTCCATTTTCCGTCTAACTGGTGAGCTTCGGCAGGGGTGAAATTGAAACAGCATAATAGCAATAAAAATACTGTAGTTATAAAAAGAGAGTTGAGCTGACGAATTTTGAACATACTTTTACCTCATTTTTATTTAGCAATTAAAGACCCTTGAAAAACTTCGCTTTGCGTTCTTTGAGACTATTGTACAATAGTCTCAAAGTGGCTTCACTTGTTTATTTTTTAAATTAAAAGCATTCCGTTAGCCTTTAATCAAGCCTTTTAGTTTTTCAAAGCACTCTTCTTGTCCACTTGGATTATTTCCGCCTGTTTGGGCTTGGTCGGGTCTACCGCCACCACCGGACGCACCAATAAGAGGAGCAAGTTCTTTAATTAAGCTTGGAGCGGTAAAACGCTGATGTAAATCAGGCGAAACAAAGAGAATTAAATGCACTTTGCCCTCTTCTTCCGCTGTTAGACAGATCACGCCAGAATTAATTTTAGAACGCACATCGTCCATCACCTTGCGTAAGGTAGGTACGTTATTCGCCCCTGATTTAATGGCTAAAACTTTCACTCCGTTAATTTCAACAGCTTCATCAACAAGATTTTTTCCTGCTGACGAAAGCTTTTGATCCGCAAGCTTATCGATATTCTTACGCATTGCACGCAGTTCTTCTTGCAAAGCTTGCACTTTTATACTGCTTTCGCCCGCTTTAGCTTTAAGCAAGCCAGAGATTTCCTGGGCTTCTTTGCGTAGTTGCTGTAAATAGTGTAAAGCGTTTAAACCCGTAGCGGCTTCAATACGTCTTGTACCTGCCGCCACTCCCGCCTCAGAGAGAATAACAAAAGAGCCGGCTTCTCCGCTAGACTTAAGGTGAGTTCCGCCGCATAATTCGGTGGAAAAATCCCCCACTTTAACCATGCGTACTTTATCGCCATATTTTTCGCCAAAGAGAGCCATCGCACCATTTGCCACCGCATCATCATAACTGGTTTCACGGCTATTAACAGGCGTATCCGCTAGGATTGCTTTATTTACAAGCTCTTCTACTTTTAATAATTCATCAGCGGTCAGGGCTTGAATGTGAGTAAAGTCAAAACGTAAACGCTCAGGCGTAACCAAAGAACCCGCTTGTTTAACATGAGTCCCTAAAACAGAGCGTAAAGCAGCATGTAATAAGTGGGTACAAGTATGGTTTCGAGCTGAAGCAATGCGTTCGCCCTCTTCTACTTGTAGTTGCACTTCAGTATCTAAGAGGATTTCGCCTTCAATTACTTCAATTAAATGTACAGTCATTTCAGTGGCTGGCTTAAGGGTATCTAAAACCTTTGCCTTTCCTTGAGCTGTTTGAATTAGCCCTAAATCTCCGCTTTGTCCACCGCTCGCACCATAAAAAGGTGTGCGTCCCGCCACTAAATAGCCTTTTTCTTTGAGCTTGAGTTTTTCAACAGGCTCTGTCTCGCTATTCATTAAACTAATTATACGACTTTCGTCATTTAATTGGGTATAACCGGAAAATTCACTGCGTAAACCTTCTTCTAACAAGGTTTGGAAGCGTGAACCTAAATCAAGTTCGCCTGAACCCTTCCAAGCAGCCTTAGCACGTTGTTTTTGTGCATTCATCTGTTCTTTAAAGCCATCTTCGTCTACGCTAAAGCCTCGTTTACTGGCTAAATCGTTCACAATATCTAATGGAAAGCCATAAGTATCATACAATTTAAAAGCCACTAAACCGTCAATACAAGTTTTGTTTTGAGACTTTAATGCACTAAATTCTTCTTCTAAAAGGGCTAAACCTTTATCAAGGGTTTTGCTAAAGCGTTCTTCTTCTTCTTTTATCACTCGTGCCATGAACTCAGCACTACTTGTAAGCTCGGTATAATCAGCACCCATCACTTCAACAACTTTGGCAGCCATGAGATACAAGAAGCACTCCGGCATACCAATTAAGCGACCAAAACGATAAGCACGACGAATTAAACGACGTAAAACGTATCCACGCCCTTCATTAGAGGGCATAATACCGTCGGCAATCATAAAAGCCGCCGAACGAGAATGGTCAGCGATAACTCTTAAAGCGGTATCAATATCATTGGTATCAGGGCTACTATGGCTATATTTCAAATTAGCCTTAGGGGCTAAAGTACAAGCATATTGAATGATTGCTTGGAATAAATCGCTATCAAAGTTAGAATGCTTATTTTGGCAGACAGCAGCGATGCGTTCAAGCCCCATGCCCGTATCAATACTTGGATTAGGCAGAGGAGTGCGTTTACCTGTTTCATCTTGGTTGTATTGCATAAACACAAGATTCCAGATTTCTAAATAACGATCGCAATCACATTTTCCAATTCCGCAGTTAGGGCCACAAGTTAACTCTTCGCCTTGGTCGATCAGGATTTCGGAACAAGGACCACAAGGACCGGTGTCCCCCATACTCCAAAAGTTATCTTTTTCGCCCATGCGAAAAATACGCTCAGCAGGCACTTCAGTATGCTTTAGCCAAAGCTGTTCGGCTTCGTCATCATCTTGGAATACTGTAGCGTATAATTTTTCTTTCGGCAGTTTTAAGTCTTCGGTTAAAAAACGCCAAGCAAATTTAATGGCATCTTCTTTAAAATAGTTACCAAAAGAAAAGTTACCAAGCATTTCAAAAAAAGTATGGTGTCTTGCAGTACGCCCAACGTTTTCGAGGTCATTATGCTTTCCGCCAACACGCAGGCACTTTTGTGAAGTCGTTGCCCTATTGTAGGTTCTTTTTTCTTGACCTAAAAAAACTTTTTTAAACTGTACCATTCCGGCGTTGGTAAACAATAAACTAGGGTCTTCTCGTGGAATTAAAGAAGATGAGCGTACTATTTCGTGTCCTTGGCTTAAGAAAAATTTTAAAAAGCGAGAGCGTATTTCACTGGCACTAAGCATACTAATCCTTTTTTAATGCTGGTTTTAAAGGTAAGGGGCGTTTATTGTTTTTATATTTTGATAAAAGAATAAACTAAATCCATTACAGCGGTTAAGGTATAAAAATATAATATTTATTAATTCAAGTATTTTGTATTATAACTAGCACTAATAAATATTATATGTAATTAAAAATTAATCTTCGTCAGGGGTATCAGCATCTGCGATTGGGTCAACACCATCTTCATCAAGGTCTGGTATCCCTTCTTCTAAGAAAACTTCAGGGTTCATTCCAAGGTGTTTAATAACTTCTGCTTCTATTGCCGCGCGTAAAGTATCATCTTCTTCGAGTAAGGCTCTGACTTTTTCTTTACCTTGTCCGAGTTTTTCCTTGCCAAACGCATACCATGAACCGCTTTTTTCAATAACCTTAGCTTTTTCGCCAAGGTCAATAAGTTCACCTGTGCGTGAGATACCTGTTCCATAAATAATATCAAATTCAGCTAAACGGAAAGGTGGAGCAACCTTGTTTTTAACAACTTTTACTCTGGTACGGTTACCGATTGCTTCTTCTTTTTCTTTTAGAGTTTGAATTTTACGAATATCTAAACGAACGGAAGAATAGAATTTAAGAGCGTTACCACCTGTTGTGGTTTCTGGGCTACCGTAACCGGTCATACCAATTTTCATACGTATTTGGTTAATAAAAATTACCGCAGTACGAGATTTATGGATTGTTCCGGTTAATTTACGCATAGCGTGAGACATTAAGCGAGCGTGTCCGCCAACTTGGCTTTCGCCCATTTGTCCCTCTAATTCTGCTTGAGGAATTAAAGCCGCTACGGAGTCGACAACAACAAGGTCAACAGCGTTAGAACGCACTAAAGTATCTGCAATATCTAAAGCCTGTTCGCCATAATCTGGCTGAGATACAAGCAATTTATCAAACTGAACACCCAAACGCCTTGCATAAGTTACATCAAGGGCATGTTCCGCATCAATAAAAGCGGCAGTTCCACCGGCTTTTTGACACTCAGCAATGATATGCAACGTTAAGGTGGTTTTACCAGATGACTCAGGTCCGAATATTTCGCTAATACGCCCACGAGGAATACCGCCAACGCCCAAAGCAAGGTCAATAGAAATTGAGCCCGTCGGGATAACCGGGATATTTACTTTAGTATTATCTGTTAAACGCATAACGGAACCTTGTCCGTGTTTGCGTTCTATTGTGCTAAGAGCAGTATTTAGAGCTTCTAGCCTTTGTTCTGCCGGGGTGAGAGTAGGTTTTTTTGCCATTTTTAAAGAACTCCAAACGGTAAAATATTAAATAAACAAGCCTTAAAAGCCTGTTTATAGTTGTTTTTTCTTTTTGAGACTGAATTAAATTGATGTTTGCATTTCTTTTAAATTCCTTAAGTTCTCTGTTTTGGCTTATCAAAAAGTAACTTTAAGTGCAATCTTAAAAAAAATTTAATTTTATCCTATTGTTTATTGTGCTGTTTTACGAAAAAGCGGATCACGAGAAACAGGCGTTAAACCTGAATCTTTAATCATTTGCTCAAGTTCTGTGCGAGTTAAAGCTTGGCTTGAATTTGCCCCTGCCATATGCCCGATATGTTCTTCGACTATTGTTCCATCAAGGTCATCAGCCCCAAACGCCAAAGCCGCTTGAGCCGTTTTAACCCCGAGCATAACCCAATAAGCTTTAATATGTGGAATATTATCAAGCATTAAACGCGCAATAGCGATAGTACGCAGACGCTCTAAACCCATATGCACATCGCTATTATTTTTAAATTGTGCATTATCAAAGATTTTTGCCAGTTTTTCCTGATATTCGCCGCTCAATTCATTATTTTGAGGCAAATAAGGTAGGGGAATAAAACAAACAAAGCCACCGCTTTTATCTTGCTGTTCTCTTAGACGACAAAGGTGGTCAACACGTTGTGCAAAGTTTTCTATATGCCCAAAAAGCATACTGCAATTTGACTTTAAGCCAAGACTATGAGCCGTTCCATGAATGCTTAAATATTCATCGGCACTGATTTTATTAGGACAAAGATATTTACGCAAGACAGGTTCAAAAATTTCAGCCCCGCCACCCGTTAACATGCTTAAACCAGAAAGCTTTAAACGTTCTAAAACTTCAAGCACAGAGCATTTTTCTTGTTTGGCAAAATAGGCTATTTCCATAGCTGTAAAGGCTTTTATAACAGCTTTGGGACGAGCGATAAGAATTTTTTTAAATAATTCTTCAAACCAACTTAAACGCAAAGTCGGATGACAACCACCGACGACATGCACTTCTGCAAAAGGGATTCCATCATCAGCACAAACTTTTTCTAAAATAGTTTCATGCGTTTGGGTAAAAGCCCCCTCTTCGTTTTCTTTTCGCCTAAAAGCACAAAACAAACAGTTAATTAAACAAATATTGCTATAATTAATGTGGCGATTCCGCACGAAATATGTATTTTTACCATGCAACCGCAAACGCATTGAAAAAGCCAACGCCCCAACGGCTAAAGGGTTTTTGCATTCAAACAGACGCATACCGTCTTCATAACTTAAACGTTCGCCATTTTGTACTTTCTCATATATATCGCTTAAACCAAATTCAGCGTATTGTTTAGACCACAACATAAAAATCCTGTTTCAATTTGTTATAATAAAGAAATTTGTTGAGCGACTATACCTGTTCTGCCTGCTTAAATCAAACATTTTCAGCATAAAAAATAAGCTCACAACCTGATTAAAGACCATTGCAAAACTCTGTTTTGCGTACTTTTGTCATCGTTTTATGCTCTGTATGCACATAGCATAAAACGTCTTAAGTCACAAAACCCACTCATTTTACAGGAAAATTAAATTTTCCCTTTGTTTCGGGGGATTCCCCCGAAGCCCCCAAGTTCCCCAATCTCCATGGCAGGCAAAGCCAGCCTAGTGTCCTTATTCGTGGTTTTTGGAGTGTCTTTCTGACGAAAGCCACTTTGAGCCTATTGTGCAATAGTCTCGATTAATAATACACTTTATGTAAAAACAAAGCGTGGGCAGGAGCTGTTTTCGCTGATTGCTTGCGATCTTTAGAATTTAAAATATCTACAACTTCTAAGGGGCTGATTTTTTCTTTACCAACCGCCCACAATAACCCCATAATATTACGCACCATTTGCTTTAAAAAACCATCGCCTTTAAAATGCCAAGATTGAAGCTTGGCGCTGCAAAGGTCTTTATCACTTATAGTCGCAAGCTCAAGCTCAGAAAGACTTGTACAAATATTGTTAGGTTCAACCAGATATAAAGTGCGAGTAGAGTCCGAAACGTTACTGCCTTGATTTTGAAAGCAAGAAAAGTCGTGTTGCCCCAAAAGATAAGTGGCGGCTTCTTGCATAGCACTTAAGTTTAAAGTTCCGGTTGTCCAAACAAAAGGAGCTAAAAAAGGCGGAGTATACGTTTGGTCAAGCCAAAGATTATAAAAATAACTCTTGGCAACGGCATCAAAACGAGAATGAAACTCGCTCGAAACAAGCGTAGCCTCGACTATTCTTATATCTTGGGGCAAAAGGCGGTTGAGCGTTGTTTTCCAGTCAAAACTTTGCGTCTTTGAATCATCGTCAAAATGTGCAACTTGACCCTCTGCATGAACTCCGGCATCTGTGCGTCCCGCTCCATGTAGCCTAATTTTTTTATCAACAAGCTTTGAGACTACAGCCTCTAACTCGCCTTGTACACTGCGTTGTTTTTTGTGCTTTTGCTTTGAATGTTCCGTTGTTGCCTGTAGTTGCCAACCGTAAAAGCCCGCTCCGTTATAAGAGATTGTGAGTTTTATCCTGTGCATAACCTATTCAATTGTAAACGGAGTTACTTGGTTTTTGGGCGGCGTAAAATAACTTCTTTTGCCAAAGCCAGATATGACTCTGCCCCTTTTGATTTAATATCGTAATGAATAATACTTTTACCATGACTTGGAGCTTCGGAAACTCTAACGTTTCGAGGAACAACCGTCTCAAACAAATGATCGGGAAAACACTTTCTAACATCTGTTTTTACCTGTCTTGAAAGGCGATTTCTCACATCATACATGGTTAAAACAACGCCAAGCAAGTTTAACTCAGGGTTTAAACGTTTTTTTACAAGATCAAAAGTTTGTAAAAGCTTAACAATCCCTTCGAGAGCAAAAAATTCGCATTGCAAAGGAATTAACAGCTCTTTCGCCGCACAAAGAGAGTTTAAAGTCAACAAGCCCAAAGACGGAGGACAATCAATAATAATATATTCAAAACTTGGAGCGAGTTGATCAACCACTTCTTTAAGATAATATTCTCGCCCTATTTTATCCACAAGTTCAATTTCCGCCCCGACTAAATCGGTAGAAGCCGGCAAAAGCCAGAGAAAAGGAGAGGTGCTTATAATTGCAGAATGGGGATCTTCTGATTTCAACAAAACACTGTAAAGGTGTTGGTTAATCTTTTCCTGATCTTGTCCAAGCCCGCTAGTGCTGTTTGCCTGTGGGTCGCTATCAATCAATAAAACTTTCTTTTCCATAACAGCCAAAGAGGCAGCCAAGTTAATTGCGGTTGTTGTTTTTCCTACTCCGCCCTTTTGATTTGCTACGGCAATAATTCTAGTCATGCTTCGTCCCTTATGTTCATACTAAATTAAGCGAATACGTTTTTAGCCCATAAAAATATTATTAACTAACAAATCAGATTTAAAATATCACAGGCTTTGTGTCAACAAGCAATCGCAAAAAGGAATAAAAAAACGAAATTTTCTTTCAAATGTTTCACGTGAAACATTATAAAATTAACATAGCATCACCATACGAAAAAAATCTTAACCGCTCTTCAATCGCTTTTTCATAAGCCGAGAGCAAACGCTTTCTTCCGACAAAGGCAGACACCAACATTAAAAGAGAAGACTTGGGGAGGTGAAAATTTGTAATCAGGTGATCAACAACTTCTATTTTCTTTCCGGGATAAACAAAGATATTTGTCGTATCAGTACAAGCTTCTATTTTTCCCCGCTTTGCAAACACACCCTCAAGAGTTCTCGTCGAAGTAGTTCCTATAGCGACAACAGGTTTTTTATTTGCTCGCTGATTATTAATTAACTCTGCACTTTTTTCATTGATTTCAAAATATTCCGAGTGCATCAAATGTTCTCTAATGTCTTCACTTCTCACAGGGCTAAAAGTTCCATAGCCAACATAAAGAGTAAGCTCTGTCCAACTATGTCCCTTTGCTAAAAGTTCAGCCTTTAACGCAGGCGTGAAATGTAACCCGGCGGTTGGGGCTGCTGCTGACCCTATTTTTTCATCTTTTGCAAAAATTGTTTGATAACGTTCCGTATCGCTTTTTGTAAGCTCTCGTTTAATATAAGGAGGAAGAGGCAAACTACCCTGTTCGTTTAAACGTTCTGTTAAAGGAGCTTCCCATTCCAAGTTTACAATGCAACGACCGAATTCTTGTTTTTCCAAAATAGTAAACTTAAGCTTTTCGTTGAATTGATAGGTTTCGCCAACTTTAAATTTTTTAATGTTACGCATTAAACCTTCAACTCGTGCATTAAATTTTCCTTGTGTTGCGTGAGAATTATCTATTAAAGGTAATGGCGTGAGCAATAAAAACTCCAAACGTCCGCCACTTTTGGTAACGCCTTTTAAACGTAAAGGTGCAACTTTAACATTATTGGTAACAATTAAACTTTCACTTGGCAAAAAACTTGCTAGTTCATTAAACGAACTAACTATAAGCTCGTTATTCTTTCGATCTAAAACCAAAAGTTTTGAATTGTCTCTTTTCTCATCAGGCGTTTGAGCAACTAAAGATTCAGGCAGGTTAAAATCATAGCTTGAAAGTTGAAAATCTTCCGCATCAATTTCTAAACCATCTGTGTGAACACAACTGTTATCAAGTGCAATTTTTTTTAATCGCTCGTTTCTAAAATCAATAGCCATCAAAGCAAACCTCTTTTAATATGATACGAAACTGCTTTTATCTTAATTTTTAAATTTAATAAAGTTTTTCATAACATCAATATCACTACAAAAATATGTTTTGTGTTTCGCCCTTGTTTACACAAAAGATAAAAATTTTAAAACACAATTTTTTCAACTTCACCCAAGACAAAAATCAGCAATTAAAAAGTCTTGATAATCGCGGAAAAACACGCTAAAAATAAAAAAACACAAAAACTCTAGACTTTTTCAAAAACCAGTCGATAAAGACTAAGAAGAGACGCCTTTCTTTTATAATACATATTTTGGCCTTAACATATAAATTTTTCAGGAGACAATAATGAGACAATTATACAAACTTTGTGCTTTGGTATTTTTAACTGTGCTTTTAAGTGCTTGTGCGGGAATTATGGGAAGCGACACTCCCGGAGCTGAAGGTTATTATTACGGTGAATTTCCCGATATTCCAATTCCTAATGATTTAGCGGAAAAAACAGGTGATACTTATATTACTTATATCGCCGGCGGAATGAAAGCAGGACAACAAATTTTCCAAGGGCGCGTAGAAAAAAATTCCTTGGTAACAGCGATGAGACAATATATGTCTAAAGAGGGTTGGTCTCAACGAGCCGCCTCTTATTACGGAAATAAAAGTATCTTAACTTATGAAAAAGGCGACAGAATAGCGACCTTAATGATTGCTGACGGAACGATCTTTGTTACAATGCAAATTAATGTTGCTTCTCGCTTAAGCGATTCTGATGTCTTTTCCGATCCAAGTGTTATAAATGCAATGCCAACAGGCGGAGCAGAAGTTTCTACCTCTTATGGTGGTTCAAGCGGCGACAACCTTCAGGAAAAAAGATTGGATCAATAATGCACCCTCAATTAAATTTTGACATATTAAAAGGGAAACAAATCCACTTAGCTGTTTGTGGGTCTGTTTCTCTTTATAAAACTCTTGATTTAATGCGTTCTTGGCTAAAACAAGAAGCAGAGGTTTCGGTGGCGTTAAGTAGCTCGGCACAAGAATTTATTCGCCCGCTGTTTTTTTCTGCTTTGGGGGCAAATAAAGTTTATACTCAAATGTTTTCCCAAAACTCTGAAGAATTTATGCTACATTTAGAACCGGGGCAAAGAGCCGATGCCTTTGTTATTGCCCCGGCGAGTGCGAATATTTTGGCAAAACTTGCACACGGTTTAGCCGACGATTTAATTTCGACTCAAGCTTTGGCGTTTGAACGACCTTTGGTTATTGCTCCGGCAATGAACTTTCGCATGTGGCAAAATCTGGCAACTCAAGCGAATGTTAAAATTTTAAAAGAACGTGGACATATTATTGTTCCCCCGGCTTCAGGAAAAATGGCTTGTAACGAAGTCGGACAAGGACGTTTAGCAGAAATTGAAGAGCTTCATTGTGCGGTTTTAAAAAATCTTTCACCTCAAGACTTAGCCGGAAAAACCGTTTTATTAACAGCGGGTGCAACTCAAGAACCTTGGGACGCCGTTCGTTACTGGACAAACCCCTCAAGCGGTTTAATGGGGGCTTGTTTAGCTTTGGCGGCTTATTTAAGAGGTGCAAAAGTTCACGTTGTTTCAGGGCCGCAAATACCTTGGCTACCTAATGCGATTCAACACAGCAAGGTAAAAACCGCCAAAGAAATGTATGAGCTTGTTTTAGATCAAGCCGATGCCTTTGATATTGGAATTTTTACCGCCGCCGTCGCTGATTTTTCTCCCCTACCTTTTGGAGGAGAAAAGTTTAAAAAAGATAAGGCAGTTTCAACACCTGAAAATTCTTCGGCACTAACTATTGAGTTTAAAGCAAACCCCGATATTTTAGCTACAATTGGCAAACAGAAAAAAAATGGGCAATTACTTGTCGGCTTTGCGGCGGAAAGCAGTAACCTTGAATTTGCCGTTAAAAGTAAGCTTGAACGTAAAAATTGCGATCTTTTGGTAGGGAATTTGATTAATCAAGAAAATTCGGGTTTTAAATCAGAAAATAACAGTGTTTTTATGCAAGATCGTTTTGGTAAAAGCGAAAGCCTAAATAATTTACCGAAAACAGAACTTGCTTGGAGGATTTTAAATTGGCTGGTCGCCCTTTAAAGCTTAATCAAACTCTTTCGCCCTTTTGGCACTTAGGTTTACGCTTTATTCTCGAAGATAAAGAGGTAAATTTTTTTGAAACGAGCTTAAAAAACGAAGCTCTTGCCCCTAACTTACCCGAAAAACAAAACACGGTTCAAGCTCATTCAGCAAACAATAGTCAAAATATCCAGCATATTCCGCCTACAATCAGGATCAATCAAGCAAAAGACACAAATGTCAATACGCCCTTAAAAACCCCAAAAACGAACAACACACAGGCTGATACCTCCGCGACTATTCAGCCTGATTTTAAAGAGTGGGGGCATATCTGGCAAAAGGTTTTTCTAAAAGGTGCACCAAAACCCTCGCCATTGGTTTGGAGTTATCAGGAGCTTGGCCTAGACCTTTTAGGTGGCGGCGATACACAAAGGCGAGATTTTTTTAAAGAAATTATCAAGGAACTAGCTTGCCCGAAAGGAACTCATGTTTTTTGGGGCGGAGCAGTTCCTAAAAATTATAGCGACACAGAGCCAAACGAAACACAAACGCATGAATATGTGTTTAACCCTCAGATTTTTGAAGCCGGAATAAGCTATATTCGCCCAAGACTAATTATCGTCTTTGATAAAGACTATTTATTAAAAATTTTATCCCCCGAACTGATAGAAACAAAACCTGAACTCAGAACTTTAAATAATTTTCAACATTTGCTTGCCTTAAAAACAAAAATCATTTTACTACCCGCTTTAAAAGATTTACAAAACGATCTCGCCAAAACTCGCAGCACTTTCTTGTTTTTACAAAATGCGTTAAGGGGAGTATTATAAATTCACTTGTGTTTTTGTTCGGTTTAAACTTAAATGCACATTGAAAGTTAAAGAGCTATTTCCTACCCTAAAACACTTTTAAAGCGACGGGTAGTTTTTTTATTATATTACGCTTTTGTTGTTATTGGAGTTTTTATGTTTATACAAATTATCAAACTATCCGTTAAAGGTTGTAAGGCATTGTTGCAAAACCCTTTGCCCAAGTTATTGACCTTGAGTGCGGTAACTTTGGTGGCGTTTTTAACAGGTTTATTCCTAATGGGTTTAAGCACTTTTGACAAACATTTGAATACAACTCACGGCGAATCTGTATATCAGGTTTATTGGCGAGTCGGAACACCGGAAAGCGACTTAAAAACACAATGGAGCGAAATTTCGTCCCTTCCGGGGTTTAAAGAAATAAAAACCTATACACCCGCCGAAGCGTTAGAGGCTTTAACTCAAAAGTTACGCCAAAACACGGCTCAAAAAATAGAAATTCCCAATTTACGCAACAACAATCCCCTTCCGCCCACAGCCTTGGTTACTTTTATTGACCCATCGAGCCTTACAGACAACACAATAAACTTTGATACATGGACAGCGGAAATTCAACAACGCCTGAAAAATTTAAAAGGCGTGGAAAGAGTCGCCGTTACTCCCTTAAGAGACGAGCTTGGCAAACTTTGGCGAAATGTTAGCCACTTTATCTTTTACCCCATTGTAACATTTTTATTTTTAGTTTTGGCTTTAGTCGTGGGAAACACGGTTCGCCTTTCGCTTATAGAAAAAATACAAGAAGTCGAGATTTTACATTTAGTCGGAGCCTACGCTTGGTATATCAGGCTTCCGCTCTTGGCAAGCGGAGCTTTACTTGGCTTTATGGGCGGTTTTTTGGCGTTAATCTTATTATATTTGGTCCATTTTCAACTAAGAGACATCTTAAATTTTGCACCTTTATATATGACGCTTTCGTTTATCACTCTTCCCGTTTGTATTATTTTAGTTCTAATTCCGACATTTATGGGGATTTTAGGAACTTGGCTCGCCACCAGAAAAATTATTTAGAGACTATTGCTTCTAGCGTTTTCATTTCAACAATTTTTAAATAGATAAGAAGGTTTTCAAATGACTCATAAAATGCCCGCTGTTGTCTTAGCCTCAGGAAACGGCAGCAACCTCCAAACTTTAATCGACCTTAAGAGTGCAAATAAGCTCGATTTAGATATAAAACTTGTCGTAAGTAACAACCCCGAAGCTTTTGCCTTAGAACGTGCAAAGAATGCAAAGATCACTACTTGGGGCAAGAGTCATAAAAGTTTTGAAAGCCGTGAAGCTTTTGACCTTAACGTTATTGCCGAAATTGAAAAAGCCGGTATTTTAAGCAACCAAAAACTTATCGCAGACGGAAAAGATATTACAAAATCCTCTCAAGTTGGTTGTATTATTTTGGCAGGTTACATGCGTTTATTGTCGACGGCTTTTATTCAGGCGTTTTCAGGGCGTATTTTAAATATCCACCCCGCTCTCTTGCCAAGTTTTGCCGGTGCAAAAGGCGGTTTGGACGCTTTAAATTATGGAATCAAAATAACGGGCTGTACAGTACATTTTGTTGATGAGATTATGGATCATGGTCCTGTGATTATTCAAGCGGCCGTTCCGCATAAAGCCGGCGAAAGTTTAGACGAATTAATGCAACGCATTCATAAACTTGAACACAGAATTTATCCACAGGCGGTGCAATGGCTCGCCGAAGACCGTTTATCTTTAAAAGACAGAGTCGTTTATTTAAAGGAAAACTCTAAAAGCGAAAAACTCGCCAGTTTGGGCAACCAAGAACTAAGCTTTTTGGTTTCGCCTCCTTTAGAAAAGTTTTAGTTAACTTCACTATTTTAATATTGAAAAAGAAACATCAGGTGCAAAATGAGCTTGGACGAATGGGTAGACTTTGCTTTTATTTGTGGAATTATTGCTAGTTTGATCTGGGGTGCGATTGATGCTATAATTAATAATGGAAAGAAAAAAGAAACAGTATATTTCACACAGCAAGAAGAAGACTATAACGCCTTAGTCGATTTTAAAGACAACGAAGAATTAAAATTGAAAAAAGCGGAATCAGCCATTAAAACCATAAAAGATATAGGCTATTTAGGCACATATAAAGATGAATTTTCGCCTAGAGCCGAAAAAATGTATGAAGAAGTCAAAGCTCTTGGCGAAAGCGAAAGTTTAAAAGCGTTAAGAGCAGACTTGGCGAGTGCTTTAATCTCTTTTTATGTAAATATTCCAACAGAAGAAAATGCCGTTAAAGTAGAAAAAATATATCAAGAAACAAAGGGCTATCTGATAAACGATGATGAGCTAAGGGTAAAAATCGCAAAGTTGGCTGAACCTTTAATCAGCTTTTATTTTATGATGCTCTTTAAAAACACGGAACAAGACGCATACCCTAAAAATATTATAACCAAAGCCGAAACGATCTATAAAGAAGTTAGAGAATTTGGCTCTTTTAATGACATTAAAGATAATTTAATCGAGTCTTCTCTTCCTCTGTTGCGATTATATCGAGAAATTAAGGTAGCAGACCAAAGCTTGGTCAACAGTGCCAAACACATTTATGCCGAACTTTTTAGTTTAAATAATGATGCACAAATTCAACCCATGAAACAAGCGGCAGAAAAACTTGTGAAAGAAATCCATGCGAACTTTATTGCCAATTTGCCTTATAAAATACCCAATAGTCAAATAGTCAAGTTTTAAGTAGCGTTTAAATCTTTTGTTCCGATTAAATATTTTGTTTCCATAAACCATATCTTGGAGTCGATTATGCCGTTTTTAATTTTCTTTTTGTTTTTAGTAATTGCAATTATTTTGTATCTTGCTTTTTTTAATGAAACTAAAGACAGTGCCGAAACTTTTGCCGCAGAGAGTGCCGAGTTGCAAAAAACTTTTGCTTTAAGTATTGCTGAGGCTGAAAAAAAATATCAAGCAATAACAAATACAGAAGATGAAGAATTAAAAACCGCAAAAGTACAACTCGCATTAGAACTTTCTTTGGCTTATCGCGACTTAGAAAAACTCGGCGAAAAGGAACTTGCTATCCTTGACCAAAGATATGAAGAAATAAAACAACTGGGCGATGATGACGATTTAAACGCAGTCAAAGTCATTTTGGCAGAAGACCTTATTGCGATTTATACCAGAGCGGGAGCAAACGAAGCTTTAATGGAAAAAGCGGAACAGCTTTATCAAGAAGCAAAGTTTTTTGCGAAAAATAACGCCAATTTCAAAGAAAGTGCAATGGCATTAGTCAGCATTCAACTATTTGGTTTTTATACAAGTTTTGGCTTTATTAATTTAGAAAAGCAAAGTCCCGATAAAGAATTAGTGGAAAAAATAGAAAGAACTTATGCGGAAGCAAAAGAGTTTGGCTTTACTCAAGACACCAGACAAGAAGAGATTTTAAGCTCTTTAGCCCTACTTTTCTTTTATAATTACATAGAAAAACCCGATCAGATTATATTGAAAAAAGCTGAGCGTATTTATGAAGAAATTTTTAATACACAACTTGAACCCGAATTTATCCCTATAAAAGAACAAGCTCAAGAAGCAATAGAAACGCTTCAAAAAAAATATACTTCCAATATATCTTATGATATACTAAAACCGATAAAGAGGTAGTGAGGTTTCGGTTAAGCTGTTGTCGCTCAAACCAATAAAAAAGGAGCAAACTTTACGCTTTTAATTTTTTCATGATTGCGATATGATGTATTGGAAAAATAAAAAAATAATTACATATTTCTATTAGACCATTCAAACACAGCTCGTTATTAACGTAAAAATTATTTCATGAGTATCACAATGAATTATTGGACAAATTTAAGCATTGAATATGCCAACCAAAAATCTTATCTTGATGATTTATTTCAAATATATCCGACAATACCAGATGGAATAAGAGATATAAATACGGTCTATTGGAATGATATAGAAGGTGCATTTGATAATAAAGACAACAAACGCTTAATAACCGCCCTGTTACAACTAGACTTATTTCCAATAAAAGATAGCTATATAGCATATTTAAAGAGAGATAAATCTTCTATTGAACGAAACCCCAAAACGATCAACAGAATTTGTGGAAGACTTTATGAAATGGGGATTAGCAAAATTTATGAAAGATGCAGTGAACCGAAAGAAACCAACAGACAAATAGGTCCTATGTTTAGAAATTGGTTAAAGAAAAAAAGCTTAGGGATACAACCTGTATGCTCAGAAACCTTTTTATCAAATCAAAATGATGCAATTCTTGATGCTGGAGACTCAGAGTTAATGAAATTTGCTAAGGAACATCTAGGCTATAACCATAATAAAGGTTTAGATTTTATTGCTCGATTTAATAAAAAATACGTAATTGGCGAGGCGAAGTTCTTAACAGATTTTGGCGGACATCAAAATGCACAATTTAATGATGCAATTAACACAATAAAAGCAGACGGCGTTAATGCTATTAAAATAGCAATATTAGATGGTGTTCTATTCATAAAAGGTAATAATAAAATGTACAAAGAGATTACGACGACTTATAAAACCTATAACATAATGAGTGCTCTTGTTCTGCGAGAATTTTTATATCAACTTTAATTATTATGAAAAATTTACTTATACATGCTGACAATTTACTGGGATTAAACTATCTTTTAAATGAAAAAGAATTAAAAGGGGCGATAGATCTTGTTTATATTGATCCACCTTTTGCAACAGGCATAGACTTTACAATAACCAAGGGTAGAACATCTACTATAAGCACTGGAAAAAATGGAACTCTTGCCTATTCTGACAAACTGGTAGGTAAAGATTTTATTGCTTTTTTAAAAAAAAGATTACTTTTACTACATAAACTTTTATCAGAAAACGGTTCCATATATTTACATATAGATTACAAAATTGGACATTATGTAAAAGTAATGATGGACGAAGTTTTTGGAATAGAAAATTTTCGAAATGATATCACTAGAATAAAGTGTAACCCTAAAAATTTTAATAGAATTGGCTACGGAAACATAAAAGATTTAATTCTTTTTTATTCTAAAACTAAAAAGCCTATTTGGAATGAACCCAGAGCAGAATATTCAGATAAAGATTTAGAAAAGCTTTTTCCTAAAAAAAATGCTACTGGCAGACGTTACACGACAGTGCCTATTCATGCCCCTGGCGAAACAATCAACGGAAACTCAAACGCACTATTTAAGGGAATGAGTCCTCCAGAAGGCAGGCATTGGAGGGTCGATGTCACAACTCTTGAACAGTGGGATCAAAAAGGTCTACTAGAATGGTCTGCAACAGGTAACCCAAGAAAAATAATTTATGCGGATGAAAAAGATGGTAAAAGAGTGCAAGATATTTGGGACTATAAAGATCCTCAATATCCTATTTATCCAACAGAGAAAAACAGTCGCTTGTTAGACTTAATTATAAAAACTTCGTCAAACCCCAAAAGTATTGTGCTTGATTGTTTTTGTGGTTCTGGAACAACCTTAAAATCTGCACATCTACTTGATAGACATTGGATAGGTATAGAACAGTCAGATCTGGCAATAAAAGCAACGCAAAATAAAATGAATACAATTAAAGCTAACTTATTTATTTCACAACCAGAATATGATTTTGTATCAATGACAGACACAGAAGAAAAAGTATAAAAAACAAGATGAATAAAAAATACAGTTAGCGTTGACATAAACTTTTTGGACTGATATTGGTGCAACTATCTTTCATCTATACCTATATTCCAACAGCCATAAGCAAAAGTAACCCTAATATATCAATCGGGTATCATCTTTATTTAACATATAGGAGCCAAAAAAATGAACAAAAAAAACTCTGTGCGGACTCAAACCCCCGCCTTATCTTTCTTCCGAACAATGCCCAAACTGGTGCTTTTATTAGCCCTAGGCAGTTTTACTATTGGAGCGTTAGGTTGCTCAAGCGATAGTGAAGAAAAAAGCGGTCAAGAAAAAACAGCCTCCCAGGCAACTCAGCCTGCCGGCGGTAACACAGACAAAAAATCTGCGTCTCAAGAAACAGATAGCAATCTCAGCATTGAAAAATGGAATGCTTATATTGCCTTAACCAATGAAACATATAACATTTATTTCAAAATGGTCGAAACTTATTTAATCGCTTTCGGGCAAGGTGAAAAACCAACCGAACCTAAACACAACAACGACCGCATAGATTTCAACAATTCTACCCTTAACACCGGTAATCTGGAAAAAGCCATCGACAAAACGTTGGAAGTTGCCGCCCAAAATCCCGATGACTTTGACCGCATAGCCACTGAAGCTGCTAAAGCACTCAAAGAACAGTTGCCACTTTTGGTTAAACTAGGCAAATATTCACGCAATAAAGGCTATATTGACGACAAAGGGGCTCTTGCCATAGAGTTACACCCTCAGATCATTAAAAACTTCCCTATTGTCGATGCATCTTTTGGTCAACTCGATAAAGCCATTGGCGAACAAGAAAAACAACGGCAAGCAGAAGACCTCAAGCATCTTAAAGCCGAAGGAATGGAAATTTCCGCTACAGCTCTGGAACTTTACATTGCAGCCACCGATATTCAAAAATATATGAGCGAGAAAGAAGTAACACGAGATAATTTTAGAAAAGTCATTAAACTAGAAGAGCTTCGCAAACTTTATGACAAATTGCCTCCGCTTATGGCTAATTTGGAAAAGTTATCCACTAACCTCGAACAAGTCAAAAAAGAAGGCTTAAGAGAAAGCGACCCGACTAGTTTTCTAGATTCTGCCGGAGATTTTAAAGTTGAAGTTGCCAGTTTGATTGAAGTTTTGGAAAAAAGCAGTGGTGGAGCAAGCACTTCTTCCTTGCCACAACAAATAGCCAACAATTATAACCGCCTTGTCAACAGTTACAATAGAGATATCGCTCACTAAATATAACAACACAAGATCAAGCGGGAACGATTCGTCGCTCCCGCTTACTTTTTTAAACTCTGTATAAACCTGATGATATTATCTATTGTTAAACGCAAATCATCTTTACTACGGTTTTTTGACTCGTCAAACGGAACAGCAACTCGATTAATGCTGAAAATTCCGCTAATACCTTCGTTATAAGCCGCTTCGATATTGTCCCCGATATCACCGACAACCGCAATTAAAGGAACGCCGGCTTTCTTTGTGCGACGAGCAACACCAATCACAACCTTTCCCCTCAGCGATTGAAAGTCGATCTTACCCTCTCCGCTAAAAACTAAATCGGCATCTTTCAATAGCTCATCAAAACCTACCGTGTCTAAAATCGTTTCAATCCCCATTTGTAATTTAGCACCCAAAAACGCTACCATTCCACCGCCCATACCGCCTGCGGCACCTGCTCCCGCCAAATCGCAAATATCTTTTCCCAAATCAACTTTAACAACTTTGGCTAAATTTAAAAGACCCGCATCAAGCAACTTGACCGTTTCGGGGTCTGCTCCTTTTTGCGGTCCAAAAACATGAGCCGCTCCGTGTATTCCACACAAAGGGTTGTCAATATCACACATCGCAACCAGCTCTATCTCTTTAAGTTTCGGTAAAAGCCCTGAAACATCAATATGCACAATATCTTTTAAAGTTCCGCCAACAGGAACAAAACTTTCACCCTTACTGTTTTTAAATTTCACACCAAGAGCCGCCGCCGCTCCCGTTCCGCCGTCATTGGTCGCACTTCCGCCAAGTCCGATAATAATTCTTTTACAACCCGCTTGAGCCGCATGGGCAATTAATTGACCAACACCGTAAGTTGTCGTTTTGGTTGCTGATTTATTATTTTCCACTAAAGGTAAACCCGCACAAGCCGCCATTTCAACAATCGCCGTTCCATCAGGCAACAGCCCATAAAAACTATCTATTTCTTTAAAATAAGGGTCTTTAACTTTTACGTTCTGTTTTATTCCGCCAACAGCCGAAAGAAAACAATCAACACTCCCCTCTCCGCCGTCAGCTACGGGAATAGAAACAACTTTAACCCCAGGTAAATGTCTATGAATCGCTTGTTCCATAATAGAACAGATTTCACAAGAACTCATCGTACCTTTAAAACTATCGGGAATAAGAATTACTTTCCGCATATAGCACTCCTGATGAAAAAATATTGCTAACTTGTTTAAAACAGCATACTATTAACGGCTAAGAAGCTCAAGAACCTCTTAATGTTCATTTAGATTTAATATCAAACAATAAACTATGTACATTCATGCTTAAAATCGAAATATATATTATAAATCAATACAATAGAGGTTAATATGTCGCAATATTTAAATAACGTATTAGAAGTAATTAAAATTTTAAAACAGATACAAAGTACAGCAAATAACCATAAAGCTCCTTTTTACTCCGAATATCCCGGCGACACAATTCTTAAACTGCTTGGCAATTTAGAACAATTAGACTTTGCGAGAGCCTCTTATTACACAGATCAAGAATCACAAAAAGTTTTTGACTGGGTATTACAATATAAAATGATTATGAGCTTTTATGGAATGCCAATTCCTGTTGAGTTGCCCAATACGCCCTATCCTCAAACCAAGTGGTTAAAGCTTATAGACGAGGCTAAGGCATTTGTAAAAAATAACCATGTAATTCAAAATGCTACTGATGATTTTTTAGATATTATTGATACATGGATTTTAGAAAGCTATGCTTTAAGCGGAATTTGCGAAGCTAAAACAGGTGATATCGTTTTTGATTGCGGAACTTTTACCGGAAACACAAGCCTCTATTTCTCTCAAAAAGTAGGTGATTCAGGACACGTTTATGGCTTTGAAGCCGGACCTTCCACTTTTAAAACCTACAAACATAATACTCAAAGCGTAAAAAATCTAACCCAAATCAACGCTGCCGTGAGTGATCAGTGCGGAGAGATGTTTTTTGCCAATGATGGTTGTGCGGGTGGCGGTTTGAATAAAGACGGGCAAATTAGCGTAAAAACAATTAATCTTGATACTTTTTATCAAGAAAATAACTTATCACGAGTAGATTTTATAAAAATGGATATAGAAGGTGCCGAGGAAGCCGCTCTAATCGGAGCAGAAACAATTATTAAAAAACACAAACCTCAAATGGCTATCTCGGCTTATCATAAAGACACAGATTTAACCGACCTTCCGAAACGCATCTTAACTATTTGTCCTGATTATAGTTTTCAGTTACGCCACTTTTCTAATTGTGTTTATGAAACTGTATTATTTTGCATTCCCCAAACCGCAAACAAACGCTCGCAAAGCAATCAAAATCAAAGCAATTGTCAAAATAATGCAAACAATAATGAGCAATACAAAACCGTGCTTTTGACTTTAATGCCTTTATTACATTCTGCTCTCTCAATTTTTTATGAACAAAAAAGGGAACAAGAAACCAACTTATTATTTAACAAAGCTTATCAACTCTTACAAATCAGCGAAAATACCTTAAACCAAGTCAAAGCCGAAAACCAAAAACTCAGCGTGGAAAACTTTGCCCTAAAAAATATCTTAAAGAAAAAAGGTTAAAGATAAAAAGATGTTTTTAGATTTGTTTTTACCTAAACAAGCTTAAGATTTTACCTCTGGTTGGTTATAGTAGTTAACAAATCTATAGCTACAAAGGCAAAAGAGCCATAATGGACTGAGAAATATTTAGTATACTTTCTATAGGAGGAAGAGCGTTTAATAACCCTGTAACAAATGTTTTGTTTGGGGTATCTCGCTTAAATGCCTTTCTGAGTTCTTCAACTACTTCTAAAAGCTCTTGTTTATTAATGATGAATCTTCAATCGCATTAATTGCGTTTTTCAGTTTTTCAAGCTCATTGTTTATCTGATAAAATCTCAAACAATTCTTCCCAGCTATTAATCTTAATTAACCGAGACCGAAGCTCTTTGACTCCGCTAAAATGGCGTACATATTTAGGCACAAAAGTACGCATTTTTAACAAGGCGATACGACTGGCAGTATTACTATCCATCGCAGGCATAAATGTTTGAACAAGGCGAACATGACGCTCTACTAAGTTTAAAATAAACGTTTTAAACGCCTGAGTTTCGTCGTCTAGATTTATTTCCGCTTGCGTTCCATGCTTAAGAAGCTGTAAATAATCCTGAAAAATATAAGGAGCGTGCATGGCACCACGAGCAAACATAACGCTATCCACCCCGGTTTCTTTAACGCAATTAACGGCACTTTGTGCATCTAACAAATCGCCACTCGCAATCAGCGGAATAGTTAAGACTTTTTTTAATTTTTCTAAGGCTGTCCAATCTGCCTTACCCGTAAACGCCTGTTTCGCACTGCGAGGGTGAAGAGTGATCCAACCGGCACCAGCATCTTGCAACGCCAATGCGAGATCTAAATAAGTATCACTCCCGTTTAACCAGCCTAAACGCAACTTAAAACCGACCGTTTGAGGACTCGCCGCATTGATCATAGCCTTAGCAACGTCTAAAGCCAAAGCAGGCTCTTTTAATAAAGCCGCTCCTGCCCCTGCTTTAACCACTTTAGGGACGGAACAACCCATATTACAGTCAAAATAACTATAACCTAACTCTCGTAAAGTAGCGACCGCACGCCCCATATATTCGGGTTCAGCACCAAACAATTGGACAACTAAAGGGTTGTCATTATATTTTTGCAACTCATCAACATTAATTGGGTGTGTTAAATTTATTGGTTGAGTCAAATTTGTAGTAGTTGCCTCGGAGCTATTTAACTTATTTTCCAGACCTAAAACACTGCCCCCTGAAATACTTCCCGTTAAAACACTACCAGTTAAGACACTTTCATGCGGGAAATGCCAAGCTTTTTTAGCTTGAGCGGAAATTTTAGGCAAGTTTGGGTGAGTCGCCAGTAAAGCCATACTCGCTTTTGAGTTATAAAACAAACCCTTAGCACTAACCATTTCGGTAACAGCCACAGCCGCACCATAGTGGCGACACAACAGGCGAAAAGGTAAATCAGAATAGCCCGCTAAAGGTGCGAGCCAAGGTTTATCGGGAGTAATTATAAGAGGTTGAGTCATAAAATAAATATTAAAATAGAAATTAGTTCCTAAGTAGTTATCAATAAATTGTACTATAATAATATGAATATATCATTTTTTATTCATATCTATTTTTATTTTCTTATCAAATACTTCTATCTCAGCTAATATATTATGAATCTTAGTGATTAAGTCAGTAGGAGATATCTGCGTGCGTATTCGAGCAGATTTATGAGCGTGATCACCGCGTAGTTTACCATACAAGTCTAGATCATTAAGAAATGAGTCTCCAAAAAAATCCTTATAACAACCTAGATCGTTATATATCCGCTTTATGTCATCTTTCTTAATACCATGATTACCCTGAAGTCCACCCTTTTTTCTATGACACACTTCACTTATAAGAGCACTCAATTGCCGATCTTCTTGTAAAGGCGAAATATCAGCTTTCAGCAAATAACCTAAGCAATGGGTAATTCTCTTACGCATTTCCCATTCCTTTAAGCATTTGTCTAATACACTCACAGCAATACTTTCAAAATAATGTTCAAGTTCTGCGTGAGTTAATAAGCAAAAACTAGATATTTTATCCTTTTCTTCGGAGTTAAATCTGCCTGATAAATTACTTACAAGGCTAGTAGGCAATAAAGTAGTCCTTAAAAATTGAATGCGTTTTTTTAAATCAAAAAAATACTTTGTATTCGTAGCCATTATTTTTTCACAACAGATAATTTCTTGTTATCATGAGATATATGGTTAAGAATAATGGCTTGAGAACAAGAGTCTCTAATAATATCTTCTATTATGTTAAATCTATAAGTTACTCTCTCTAAAGTTTTTGTAGATAATTCAAGACTGTTATTAAAATCAGGATCATCTTTGCTTTTTTCGATGAAATTGTCTCTAAATTTATCTTTGTTTTGTTCAACCTGCCTTCTCACACTCGGATCCGAAAAATAATACGCAAGTGGATCAAATAAAGCTCTATTAAATCGATTGGAAAACGTACCCGCTTTCGGATTATACCTAGAAAAAGCATTATTACCAAAAATACCATTACATAATGTTATGGCGTTTTCTAATTCTAAAAAAATATCTTCATACTTCTGAGAATCCCAACCATTGTTTGATTTTTTACATGTATTATCTAAAAAGTTTTTTAATTTCCCATCATAAGATGTTATATATAACTTAAAAGCATAGTATCTAACAATAATTTCCGCATCACGCATTCTAGAGTCGGGTTTTTTTAAACCAAGCATATTTTTTACTATTGTAGACGAATCACATTTTTTATCAATAAACTGTAGGAACTCCCCCGGGTGAAGTGCTTGTCGCAATTCTTGAGGCGATAATTTTTTACTGCCAGTATTTAAACGTAAAAAAATAGAATATAATGCTTCTTCTTTAGCCCAATTTTTCAACACAATAGTTCTTATAGTTTGGTTCAAAAAAGAAGCCATATCGTCGACATAGACTATATCTGATTCTAAATCTGTATAGCTTTTACCATTTAGTTCCGGACGCACCTCCAATTCTTTCAAATTAAAAGCTTTGAATACATCTCCATTATCTGCATGTGTTGCACAAAATTGCATAATCGTTGACAATCGTTGTTTGCCATCAATTACAATAAATTTACCTTTGTTATTACTATGTTCTGCCAAAATAATTGGAGGTATAGGTATATTAAGGAATAATGATTCGATAAAACGACTCTTTTCTGCTATATTCCAAGCATCGCGACGCTGAAAATCAGGCTGTAAATCAATATTACCTTTTTTAATTTGGTTAATGATCGTTTCCACAGTCCAATCAGTTCCCCATACAACTATATCACGAAAATCCTTAGCATGAATGGAATAATCAGCTACATCTTCCTCGCCTATATCTTCAATTTTATCATTATTTTCCATTGTTCCTCCATTGCTATAAACATGAGTATGTTACTTACAGTGTTACAATAATATAATACCACAATATGATAAAAGTAAAAGATTTAAGACTATTCACAGAATATAGCAGTACGAACCTATATTCCCTCTACCCAAGTTCACCGTCAGAGAGTAAAAGTTCAACTTCGTCAAGAGAAAGACCGGTAGCACGAGCAAGTTCCATTGGGCTTTTCCCTTGTTGGTGTCCCTTGCGAATAACTTCTCTTAAAAATTGTGGGGAACGAGTTAAGTTTGTTGCCTGATCTAACAGTCTTTTTAACTCTTCCGCACGCACCTGCAACAAGCCATCAAGATGTCTTAATTCTTGTTGGCGTGCCGCAAAAGAGTTAACCAGCTCTTGTTCAAGAGAGGCGTTTTCCGCAAGACGAATCAGCATATCTTCTTGATTTGCCTGTAAATTACTGAGTGCGGTTTCAGAGCGACGTAAGCGCCAAAAAAACATTAAGATTAAAAAAAGGAGTAATAACTCCATAACGCTGACAAGAGCCAAAAGCCAAACTATCGGTTGCATGTAGTCTCACTGTTTATATTTTTCGATTAATTATATTCCCTGCCCAAGGGTTGCGTTCGTCTGTTTCAGGGATATTTTCGCTTAACTCGTCATTTTCGTTATGCGTAACAACCTGTTGAGCCATCTGTTTTTTACGGGCATGTTTGTTTTTATTTTGTTGTTTGTCTTTAACTTTTTTACCGGCATCAGACTCTTCACTGCCTTCAACCTGTTGTTTTTGGTGTTGTAAAAAATCTAAGGCGGCCTGATGGTTTAAAGCTTGTTGCACGGCAGGAGAATGCTCTTGAGCTTGAGCAATATTTTCAACATATCCTACCTGTTGAACAATAAGGGGTAAACTTTCTATTGCCATGTTTCACCAATTTTTTACAAGAATTAAAACAGTTAAAAAGCTATTTAATCAGATAATTTTCAATTAAAATATCTTTTAATTCTCCGTGTTGCAATTTTTCGTTAATAACGTTTAACAATTCTCTTTTCAAACCGGATACGGCAGTAGGATCACTTAAATAAATAAGTTCTTTGTTTTCAAGAAAAAAGAAAATCGCATCACGCAAAATAACTTTTTTAGAGTTCATTTCGCTTAAAAGTTTTTGGTCTTCGGTTGCAACGGTAAATTTAGTATAAAGAAAAACAATTTTACCATCACGGTCTTTTTTTTCTATAACAAACGGCTCCCACTCCATCAGAGAAAGCTCGGGCTTGGCGGGGGTGCTTGAGTTTGTTGCCGGTTTATGTTCAGCCGGGGCTTTTCCATGTTCTTTGGGTTGAGGTTCGACAACAGGTTGATGAAGCTCTTTTGGCTCTTCTGTTTGTTCTCCTCCACTCAAAAAAAGAAATAAGCCAACGCCAACAAGCAATAAAACAACGACAGCCCCGCCGATAATAATAAGCTTTTTGCGTTTAGACTTATTATTAACGTCGCTTTCAGCCTGTTGTTTTTCAGGTTGTTGCATACTGACTTTTTCTGCCGACGGTGGCGACGGTTTTTTTTCTTCTTGTTTCGGAGCTTTTTCTTGCTCTAAAAAAGGTGCATCATCAAGATCAAGGGCAACCTTGGCGTTATTGCTCTCAAGGTCAAGATCAAGGTCAGGAGCTGCGGTTTTTGTTGGTTCTTTAGAATCAAAAGACCCTAAATCGCTTAAAAAATCTTCATCTTTATCAGGCATATTTATTAATCCGAACTAAAAAGAATAAAAACAAAAGACGAGGTTTACCCCCACCAAATACACAAAAAAACAAGTAAAAATAAAAGACAAAAAACTTAAACAAAAAGCAAATATAATTAAGGGAAAATCTTATCTATTTTTTGTTTTAAAGTATCCGCAGTAAAAGGCTTAACGATATAATTTGAAACCTTGGCTTGAACGGCTTCGATAATATTTTCTTGTTGCGCTTCGGCGGTAACCATTAAGAAAGGAAGATCAGCAAATTCTTCGCTTGCACGTACTTTTCTCAAAAGGTCTATACCGGTCATTTGTGGCATATTCCAATCAGAAACGATAAAATCAATTTTATCTTTATTTAAAACATCCCAAGCTGTTGTTCCGTCATCAGCCTCAACCACGTTATTCATGCCCAGTTGGCGTAAAATGTTTTTTACGATACGACGCATTGTAGAAAAATCATCAACAATCAAAATTCGCATGTTTGGATCATAACCCATAGTAAAAACTCCTTAAATATCAATTTATAATTCTAACTTACCAAATTTTTGTAAAAAACTTTTACGTAATCTTACCAACGCCTGAGAGTGTAATTGTGAAACTCTGCCTTCGGTAATATCAAGGACAGAGGCAGTCTCACGCATATTTAACTCATCTGTATAGTACAAAGATAATACCATTTTCTCACGTTCTGTCAATTGTTCAACAAGCCCCGCAACCGCATCTATAAGCTCTTGGTTAGCAGTTATTTCAAAAGGCTCATCTTCGGTTATACTTTCTTTTGAGGGAATAAAACCTTCTTGCAGGGCGTCAAGAGAAAGACAGCTTTGGTTTTGCATGGCTTCAAGCCCTTCCCTTACCTGTTTTGTAGATAAACCGGTAAGTTCTGCCAAAGCCTCTTCTGATGGTATTTCCCCTGTGGTGTTATGAGACAAGCGTTGCATTGCCTCGTCAAGTTGGCGAACTCTGTGTCGTAAACTACGCGGAAACCAATCTAAACGACGAAGTTCGTCTAACATGGCACCACGAATACGATTTTCCGCATAAGTTTCAAACTTAATTCCCAAATGGGGTTGAAATTTACCAAGTGATTCGATTAACCCCAAAGTTCCGGCACTAACCAACTCGGATAATTCTATATTTTTAGGCAATTTTAATCTTAAACGGTTTGCAAGGTATTTAACTTTCGGTGCGTAATGTCTAACTATTTTTTCTTGAACTCTGGGCGGAAAGTCGTTCCAAAAAACAGCACCACTCTCTAACTGTTCCCAAGGGGGAATCAGAGTTTGTGCTGTGGTATTATTTTGTTGATGACTAGACAATTAAAAAACCAACCGAGGCTAAAATAGTTATTGTATAAAAATGAAAAAACACAACTGAATATAAAGTTAAAGCTTATATAATATATTTTTGACAATAAGTCTAAACTTTTTATAGACAATAAGCCACAATATTTCAATTTAGTCAAATAAAATAATAGGCTTTTAAGCGTAAACATTTTTTATTAATTTATACAATATATTAAAACAAATAAAAAACATCTGAAATTAAGAGCGGAACAATAGTTTTTTCCAGAAAAATTTAATATTACCATCAAGATTTGACGCAATATCCCAACCTTGAACAGTTCTTGCCAAGCCTTTCATAGCACTGCAAGCAAGCCCCTTAGGCTCAACCAAACAGAAAGGTTTTTGTTCCCTAACCGCTTTACGAACACCCGGGTCTTTTGGCAAAAATCCGATTAAGTCTAAAGAAACTCCACTTAAAAAATGATCACAAGCCCGATGAAGGCGAGTAAAAACTTCTTTGGCAGAAGCTAAATCAGGAACCATATTTACAACAACCTTAAAGTGTTCTATCCCATGATCGAGCTTCATTACCTTAATTAAGGCATACGCATCGGTTAATGAGGTTGGTTCAGGGGTTAAAACCACAATACGTTCTTGAGCGGCAAGGTTAAAATAAACAACGTTGTCGTTAATTCCGGCACCGGTATCAACAATCATATAATCAACAGAATCTTCAAGTCCGTCCATAGCTTCAAGCAAATCAAGTTTTTGTGCAGTTGTTAAAGCAAGCATCTCACTCACCCCCGAAGAAGCGGGCAAAACTTTAAAACCATAAGGCGTATCGCAAATAATATCGGTTACCTTTGCATCTTCATGAAACAAATGAAATAAATTTAACTCAGGCATAAGCCCTAAAATAACATCAACGTTTGCAAGACCAAGATCAGCATCTAACAGTAACACCCTTTTTCCAGCTTGGGCTAAACTATATGCTAAATTTACCGAAATATTGGTTTTTCCGACTCCTCCCTTACCGGAAGTAATTGAAAAAACTAAAGGCAGATCTGTAGCCATGAAAAACTCCTATATACGAACCTATACTGTTAATTAAACCTAAATTATACACAAAAAAAATTTTAAGACGGAAACTGTTTTTTAAAGACCAAACGCCACAACATAGCATCATCAGCAGGACTTAACGTATCCCTTAACCCAGAACCGTAAGATAACGCAGAAATCGGTAAGCCGGTAGACGAACTAACGTTAACCAAAGCTCCAAAAGACGAAGCTTCATCAAGTTTTCCCCAAATTATACTTCCACTTAACGGAGAATTATAACGTTCGGTGAGTTCCGTCAACTGAGCCTGACCAAAAAGCGGAGATAAAACCAGATGAACCGCCATATCTTGAGTATCAAACGAAGTGCCTGTTACCCCTTGTTCGTTAAAAAAGTTCATCAAGTTATGGTTTCTATCAAAAGAAGGTAAATCAACCAAAACCAAGTCAAAATTTTTCTTTGTGTTTTGAGATAAAAAGTTTCGCCAGTCTGCCGCTTGCCCCGCTTCGAAATATTGCATACCTGAAAGGTCGGCATAGTGTTTTAAGAGTAAACGCCCGCCTGTTCTTACGCTGTCGGCATTAACCAAAAGCACTCGAGCCCCTTGGTTCATACGTCTAAAGTGTAAAGCCAAACGAATTAAAGTACAAGTTTTGCCTATTCCGTAAGGACCGGTAATCATATGACAATGTTGATTCCAACAAGACCCGCCCCAAGCCAAAGTAGGCACAATTTCTGTCAAAGATGCTAAGACAGAGGCATTTTGATCACGCAACAAACGACGATAAATTTTTAACATTACAGTATCTTCAACACCTTCTCGCTGAAGATATTCCAACGCCAAACGCTGCCTTGGGCTAAGTTGATCAAGCCTTAAAGACGGCTTCATCAAAGTCATCAGGCTTTCTTTAATACAAGCCCACTCTTCATGCCACTTTGCCCAGCCCGGAGGGGCGTTGCTTTCTATTTCAGAGGCATAAAAAGAGCCACCGATATGTTGTTTGGCAAGGTCTAAAACAGAAGCCGGATTATTTAGCTCTAAAATATCGTTACTTGTGCCTGCTCCGCCAAAGCCTTGAGTAAGGTTTGACTCTTGGTTTTGGCTACGACCACGTTCTACCCCTGCGGTCATTTCAACCCAAGGATTTCCGTTTTCGTCTTTTCCTTCGCGTTTACTTAAAATAACCGCATCAGAACCAATATCGGCTTTAATTTGTTCTAAAACCGCTTTGGCGGTTGTATCTATATAAGTTTTTAACTGCATTATTCAAACACCACATTACCTACTGATGAAAGGCGAATATCCGGAGGAATTTCAGCCTGAGACAACACAGGGATATTCGGTAAAAACCTCATCACCACTTGTGCCAAATAAGGACGAGAAATAGGGCTTGCTAAAATAACGGGTTGTCCGTCTGTTGCAACCGCATTTTCGATTACGTTATTTATCTGTTGAATTAAACGCTGAGCAGAGCCGGGGTTTAAAGCAAGATAAGCACCATTTTCAGTATGTCTAATAGAATCTTGAATTGTTTTTTCCGCATTCATATCCAAGGTTACAATCGGTAAACCGCCGTTGCTGTCTAGATAAGGCTTAACGATAGAACGTGCAAGCTTTTCTCTCGCATATTCCGTCAACATTTCCGGACTTTTTACGTTTATGCCATAATCTGCCAAGGTTTCTACGATAGACAACAAGTCTCTGATTGAAACATTTTCTTTGACTAAATTTTGCAATACTTTTTGCACAACGCCCAGAGACATAACTCCCGGAACAAGGTCTTCGACTGCTTTCGGAGCTGTTTTTGAAAGATTGTCGAGTAAGCCTTGAACTTCTTGACGACCCAAAAAGTCAGACAAGTGGCGTTTAAAGACTTCGGTTAAGTGAGTGGCGATAACCGTAGACGGGTCAACAACGGTATAACCTGCGAGCATTGCTTCTTCTTTTCGCCCTTCAGGAATCCAAAGTGCCGGCAAGTTAAAGGCAGGTTCGCGAGTTTCAACGCCTTTTATGCTGTGTTTGGCGTTACCCGGGTCCATTGCCAAATAATGGTCAATTAAAATTTCCGCACTCGCAACTTGATTACCCTTGATCAATAAGCTGTATTGCCCGGGCTTGAGTTGCAAATTATCTCGTAAATGTAAAGAAGGAACAACAACACCCATATCAAGGGCAAACTGCCTACGAATTGAGCGAATACGAGACAATAGGTTTCCGTTTTGGTCTTCGTCAACCAAAGGAATTAAGCCATATCCAACTTCAAGTTCTAGCGTATCAAGAGGTAAGAGAGCTTGAACCTCTTCGGGCGTATCCATTCCCTCGCCTTTTTTCTTCGCCCCTCTACCCTCAAGTTGGGCAGCTTGGCTTAAGACTACTTTTTGGTTTGATTCAGAAATCTTTGCGACAAAAAATAATAAAAGTGCAAAGAATAAAAATGGAGCCATAGGCATTCCCGGAACCAAAGAAAACAAAGCAAGCACACCGGAAACAAGTTTTAATGCTTTGGAGTGATAGGTTAACTGTCCTAAAAACTCTTCGCCCATCTTTGCTTCAGAAGCCGCACGAGAAACAATAATACCGGCAGCAGTAGAAATAATAATCGAAGGAATAGTGGCAACCAAACCATCACCAATGGTCAAAAGGGTGTAGGTACGCATAGCATCCATCCACGCCATATCTTTTTGAAAAACCCCGATTAATACACCACCGATAATATTAATAATCAAAATAAACATACAGGCGTTAACATCACCCTGTACAAACTTTCCAGCACCGTCCATAGCACCGTAAAAATCAGCCTCTTTACGCATTTTTTCACGGCGTTTTGTGGCCTCTTGTTCATCAATCAAGCCCGCATTTAAGTCGGCTTCGATCGCCATTTGTTTACCGGGCATAGCATCTAAAGTAAAACGAGCGGCAACTTCGGCGATACGAGTTGTACCCGTTGTAATAACCATTTTATTTAAAACAAATAAAATTAAAAAGACAACCGCACCGATAACATAGTTTCCGCCAACAACAAATTCTCCAAAGGCTTGGATAACTTTACCCGCCGCGGCTGTTCCGTTTTCTCCGTTCATTAAAACCAAACGAGTTGTGGCAATATTTAAGGCTAAACGCAAAAGTGTGGTTACCAGCAATAAAGACGGGAAAATAGAAAATTCCAAAGGCGATAAGATAAACATTGAGGTAACTAAAATAACCAAAGAAGCGCTAAAACTTAAAGTTAACATTAAGTCTAGAATAAAAGTCGGCATAGGCACAAGCATAACAAACAAGATAGTTATGACTCCACCAGCCAACAGAATATCACCCTGTTTTGCGAAGCGTTGATAATTTATATTAGAGAAAGAATTTTGATCTGTAGCCATTTTTTTGACAACCTCGAAACAGTGAAAAACATAAAATTACGTCAAGATTATGACGATATTTCACATGGTTATTGTTGGTATTTACCTTTCATTTTCCATATTTGAGCCAGTAACGACGCTACTACCTTGTATAAATCTTCGGGAATTACGTCGCCAATCTCAACCTGACTATACAAAGCTCGTGCCAGAGGTTTATTTTCTCTAATAGGAACTTTGTGTTCGCGTGCAATTTCTTTAATTTTTTCGGCTACTCTGTCTGCTCCTTTTGCCACAACTATCGGAGCCGGAGCTTCTTGTTGATCATAGCGTAAAGCAACGGCAATATGGGTCGGGTTAGTAACAATAACGTCTGCTTTCGGAACTTCCTGCATCATACGCTTTGCCATTGCCTGCATCATTTTTTGTCTTTGTTTTGATTTAATAATCGGGTCGCCTTCCGACTGTTTTCTCTCGTCTTTTATTTCGTCTTTGGTCATTTTAAGTTGTTCAAAATAGTTCCAACGTGTATACCAATAATCAACGGCGGCGATAATAATCATCGGGACTAAAGCATAAGTAACCATTTTTTTTGACATATCCAAAAGATAAGAGGCAACCCCGGCAGCCGTTGAATAATATAAAGTAATAAACGAATCCATCTCTTTACGAATAACAAGCCAAGGAGCAATTCCGATTACTATCGCTTGTAACAAACTACGCCCCAAACGAATAAAGGTTTGAGACGAAAAAAACATACGCTTTAAGCCACTAAGTACATTAAATTTTGATAATTTCGGAACAAATACTTTTGTGGTCCAAAGCGACCCAACCTGCCACCTTAAAACAAGATAAGCCCAAAAGCCGATAAAAAGAATAATCGGCAAGACAAGTTTGGCGATTTCCCAAGAAAGCCATTCGCCCATAGCCGTCATCTCTTGGAGAGTAGGAGAAAACTTTAAAGTCGGTGCGGTGAGAAAGTGGCGAAACAAGCCCTCAAGCTCGCGCCCCATATAAGGCATCCAAAGAATAGCCCCCACCAAACCCGCCAAGACCGTGATTGCCTTACTCACTTCTTGTGATTTAATAACGTTCCCCTCTTGCCTTGATTTATCTACTCGCTTGGGGGTTGCTTCTTCTGTCTTACTCGGATCTG
The DNA here is from genome assembly GCF_900143255.1 of Desulfovibrio litoralis DSM 11393. Classification (NCBI taxonomy): domain Bacteria; kingdom Pseudomonadati; phylum Thermodesulfobacteriota; class Desulfovibrionia; order Desulfovibrionales; family Desulfovibrionaceae; genus Desulfovibrio; species Desulfovibrio litoralis. The sequence continues at coordinate 21,235 of NZ_FRDI01000010.1, read as the reverse complement.
ACTGTCCCATATTATTTTTTTATCACTTTTTTTAAAATTAAGTCGAACTAAAAAGGAGACATGGAGTGAATAACCGCAGCAAAGTTATTCGGTAATATTTCCACAAAGTTTTGAATATGATCAGAAATAATCGTAAATAAAACACCCATAAAAAAGAAACCAACGGCTATCTTAACCGGGAAGCCAATCATTAACAAGTTCATCTGCGGTGCGGCACGCCCCATTAACGCGAGGGCAAGCTCAACCGTAAATAATGCAACAATAACGGGGGCTCCGATATGAAGAGCCAAAATAAACATATTGCCCGATAATTCGAGAATAAAATCTAAAAGTTCAGGACGTATCAAAAGCGAGCCCGGTGGAATAAGAGTAAAACTTTGACTTATTCCATATAACATAACCAAATGACCATTAAAGATAAAAAATATTAAAACGGCAATCATATATAAAAAGTGAGAGGTTATCGCGGTTTGTCCGCCGGTTAAAGGGTCTATCGCCGTAACCATTGTAAAACCCATCTGAAAACCCAAAACCTGTCCGCCGGTTTGAATTCCGGCAAAGACAAACTGTACCATTAAAGACAAGGTTAAGCCCACAAAAATTTCGCCCAAAATAAAAATTGTCAAGCTCCAAATATTTAAAGGGAACGCATTACCATCAAGAGCAATCGACGGAAACAAAACAAAGGTAATAATCGCCGCCAAATAAGCTTTTATTCTCATCGGAACACTATCGCCACCAAAAATAGGCAACAGAAATATAACAATACTGACTCGAACAAAAGTCAGTAAAAAACCTAAAAGTTCTACATAGTTAAAATTAAAAACATTCATTTAAGCCAACTAATATTCACAAAATAGTGAATTTTCTCTTACGCTCAAGAGAAAAGCAAAGTTAAAAACAAGGTTCAATCATTACAGTTCAATTATTGACGCTTAATTATCTACTATGGCAAAAACTCTAAATTCTGTAAAGTAAGATAATTAAGCGAGTTCAGCTTGCCAATTTGCTTTAACATGTTTAAGTTAATTCACAAAAGCCAAGCTTTAAACAATGCCTTGCAAAAACTAGACTCAAAGGAGCCTTTTGTGGATAATTTATTGATTAAAAGAGCAATTTTAAGTGTTACCGATAAAAGCGGTCTCGTGCCGTTTGCCACTTTTTTGGCAGACAACAATGTTGAACTTGTTTCAACGGGCGGAACGGCAAAAACGCTAAAAGAAGCCGGATTAAAAGTTACCTTAGTCGAAGAAGTTACGGGTTTTCCCGAAATTATGGGCGGAAGAGTAAAAACTCTTAACCCACATATTCATGGTGGTATTTTAGCCGATAAAGACAACCCAGACCACCTTGAAACATTGGCAAAACACAAGATTAAAACTTTTGATTTGGTTTGTATCAATCTTTATAATTTTGCCGAAGCCGCAAGCAAAGGGCTTAAGTTAAAAGAGGCTATCGAACAAATAGATATTGGCGGTCCTTGCATGCTCAGAGCGGCTGCAAAAAATTTCTCAAGCGTTTTGGTGGTTCCGGAAACCTGTTATTATTCGGAAATTCAAAAAGCTTTAAGCGAAAATAAAATGCAAGCAGATATAAAACTTAGGCTTAAACTAGCGACAAAAACCTTTGAATTGACTTCAAATTATGACGCTATGATTACAAAATATATGAAAAGTTTTATTTAAACTTAGCTTTTTTGGCGTTTTGGGCGTATAAAAACGCTAAACACGCATCAAAAACAGCAATTATCAAAAAAATAAACCTACTTAAGCCGAAGTGCCTGCTCCCACTTCGGTTTGATCTTAACATATCCAAGCAAATGATTAAACAATGAAAGAAAGTTCTCTCGCTAAACGCTATGTTTTTAAACTAATAGCCAACTTTGCCGCAATTCCGATTTATTTGGTCATGGAAGCTCTTTTGCCAAGAGCATTGGGACCGGCAAGTTATGGGAATTTTAACTTTATTACGGCTCAATTTTTACAAGCCACCACTTTTTTGGATATGGGAAGCTCCACCTGTCTTTCTATTTCCATGTCAAAACGCCTTTTTCGGAGTTTTGGGCGTATAAAAACGCTAAACACGCATCAAAAACAACCGATTATCAAAAAAATAAACCTATTAAACCGAAGTGCCTGCTCCCACTTCGGTTTGATCTTAACATATCCAAGCAAATGATTCAACAATGAAAGAAAGTTCTCTCGCTAAACGCTATGTTTTTAAACTAATAGCCAACTTTGCCGCAATTCCGATTTATTTGGTCATGGAAGCTCTTTTGCCAAGAGCATTGGGACCGGCAAGTTATGGGAATTTTAATTTTATTACGGCTCAATTTTTACAAGCCACAACTTTTTTGGATATGGGAAGCTCCACCTGTCTTTCTATTTCCATGTCAAAACGCCCTTATGAATTCGGATTACCTAGCTTTTATTTAAGAATTTCATTTTTTGTCTTTTTATTGACTTTGGGTTTGGGCTTTCTCTGTTTATATCCACCTGTCGGAGTTTTGGTTTTGCCTGATGTTCCTTTATATCTAGCACCACTTGGGGCATTGTGGGCATATTTAACCTGGACGGGACGCATCTTAAGAGGCATGAATGATGCCCTCGGCATTACCGTTTCAAGCGAAACAGTACGCATGAGTTTTAGCATGATCGGAGCTGTTACGCTCTTTTTGCTTTATCTAAGCGGAATCTTAAGTTTAAGCGTCTTATTTATTCAACAATATTTATTTTTATTTTTGCCCGCCTTAGGCTATGCCTTGGTAATGCGTAAGTTTTGGAGCAACAACGCAAAAAACAACGCAAATAACAACACAAATAACAACACAAACAGCAACACAAGCACCACACAAACCGAAGAAATACAAACAACTCGTTCTGTTTTTTATCTTGATAAAACAGCTCAAAAAAACTACGCAAAAGAATTTTGGCACTATTCTCACCCTTTATTTATTTTGGCTCTTATTTCCGCTTTGAGCCTAGGCGGAGAACGTTGGCTTTTACAGTTTTTTTCAGGTAGCGAAGCCCAAGGATATTTTTCACTCGGACAAAAAGTGGGTATGGCGTGTTTTTTATTTGTTTCGGCGATGGTTCCTTTATTTATGAGAGAACTTTCCAAAGCTCACGGAGAAAATAACTATCAAGCGATGGGAGCTTTACTCGATCGTTATGCCCCGATTTTATATGCCGTTGCGGCACTTTTATCGGCGTTTGCTTGCATAGAAGGAATATTTTTAACAAAACTTTTTGGCGGGGAAAAATTTTTGGCGGCCGGCCCCGCCGTACAGTTAATGGCTCTTTACCCTGTTCACCAAGCCTACGGGCAACTTGCCGGTGCGGTTTTTCACGCCAGTTCGGAAACAAGAACCTTGCGTAATGTTTCAGTCGTGTTTATGTTCTTTGGGTTGATACTTGCCTTTTATTTGTTAGCCCCAAAAGACAACAGCGAAAGCACAAATGTTTTTTTTCAACATTTCAGCGGACTGGGTTTGGGAGCTTATGGATTAGCCTTAAAAACCATAGGTGTACAAATTTTATCGGTTACCACTCTTTTATGGGTTTGTAGCCGTAAAGTTCCTTTTAACTTTAAACGCAATCTTTTACATCAAGTTGTTTCTTTAAGTACTTTTCTAACAATAGCGTTGATTGCCAAACAAAGTTCTTTGACTTTACTCGGCTTTTTCTCTACATTCAACTCTGAACCGATACGTTTTATCCTTTCGGGTTTCATTTATCTTATTCTCAATTGTGTTTTTATTTTTATCTTCCCTTTTTTAATCGGGCTTAACAAAACAGATTTAAACAAGATATTTCATAAAATAAAACAATTCTTTTAAGTCATTATACCAGTCAGCAGGAGACTCAACATGAGTATTATACAAAACAAAAAAGCCAATACTAAATATTTATTGCAAAATCGAGACGAACCTGAATTATATCGTGATATGTTTCCTTACACAAAAGTAAGCCGTATCCCTTTTGACGATATTTTTGTTATGCCCCGCCCCGCAAACCCTATGTTTATTACCGACACAACCTTTAGAGACGGTCAACAAGCTCGCCCGCCTTATACGGTTAAACAAATTGCTCATATTTTTGATTTAATGTACCAACTCGGCGGACGTAGCGGTTTAATCAGGGCTTCGGAATTTTTTATGTATTCAGAAAAAGATCGTAAAGCCATCGAAGCTTGCCGAAAAAAAGATTATAAATTTCCACAAGTTACAGGTTGGATCAGAGCTCATATCGATGATTTGAAAATCGCCAAAGATATGGAGTTTACCGAAGTTGGTCTTTTAACCAGCGTATCTGATTATCATGTTTACATGAAACTTGGCTGGGATAGAGAAAAAGCCATGGAAAACTATGTCGGAATAGCCGCCAAAGCTTTGGAATGGGGAATTACCCCACGTTGTCATTTTGAAGATATTACTCGCGCCGATATTTATGGTTTTTGTATTCCCTTGGCAATAAAACTTATGGAACTTTCCAAACAAAGCGGAATGCCCGTTAAAATTCGCCTTTGTGATACTATGGGGTATGGAGTCCCTTATCCCGGTGCGGCCCTGCCAAGGTCTGTTCCTCGCTTAGTGCGTGCTTTTACCGATGATGCCGGAGTTCCCGGAGAATGGCTTGAGTGGCACGGACACAACGACTTCCACAAAACCTTGGTCAACGCTTCAACCGCTTGGCTTTATGGCTGTAGCGGCGTTAACGGAACTTTACTTGGTTTTGGCGAACGCACGGGTAACTCTCCGATTGAAGCCTTAGTAATCGAATATCTTTCTCTCACAGGGAACGATGATGCCGCCGATACAAAAGTAATCAGTCAAATTGCCAAATATTTCCAAGATGAACTCGACTATAAAATTCCCGATAACTACCCCTTTGCCGGAAAAGACTTTAACGCAACCAGTGCCGGTATCCATGTTGACGGTTTAGCCAAAAATGAAGAGATCTATAATATCTTTGATACCAAGCTCTTGCTTGATCGCCCCGTTCCTATTATTATAACCGATAAATCAGGTAAAGCGGGCGTAGCATATTGGATTAACCATAACTTTAAGTTGGAAGGCGACAGCCAAATTTCCAAAAATCACCCGGCAGTTACACAAGTCTATAATAAAATTATGCAAAGCTATGAACAAGGGCGTAACACCTCATATTCTCACAAGGAAATGCTTACTTTGGTGCGTCGTTTTATCCCTGAACTCTTCTCATCAGAATTTGATAAACTTAAAAAGCTTGCCGGCGAATTGTCCGCACACTTAATCACGCGTCTTGCGGAAGAATGTCAACTTTATACAGACAAGAACACAGCAGAACAAAAATACCCTTGCATGAAAGATTTTGTGCAAGAATATCCGTTTATCCAATATCTTTATATTACGGATATTAAGGGGCACTTGTTATATTCCGTTATTACCAATGATACCTATAAAAGCGTTTATGAACAATTACCTCTCGGCTATGACTTTTCCGGGCGTGAATGGTTTATCAAACCGACTCAAACAGGTAAACTGCATATTACCGATGTCTATCAATCTCACTTTACTCGCCAGTTAATTCTTACCGTATCAACACCTATTATTGACGAAAATGACAATGTCGTTGGTGTTATCGGGGCAGATATTCAAATGGAACAACTTTTAAAACGTGCTGAAGCCTTGGAAGAAGAAGTTGCCGAAGAAGTTGAACAAGATGAATAAAACTGATCTGACTGAGCAAGAGTGCTTAACTCAAACTTGTTCAGACCAAAACTTCTCGGAAGCAACCTATCTTGTCAGTCATGACGAGGTTGGCTTACGTCTTGATGCTTTTTTAAGGGGAGTAAGCGAAACATACAGCCAACGCACGATAAAACGCTTACTTTCTCAAAACAAAATCACAGTCAATAAAAAAAGACCCAAAGCCGCACAAATGATGCGTCTTAATGACTGCGTAAAAATTATTCAAGAAGACGAAGGTAACTTATTGGAAACCTATCGAACACTTTATGATAAAGTGTTTTTAATCAAAGCCCAAAATGATTTTTACGCTTTTGCAAAACCCACAGGTTTACATACCGTCAAGTTAAAAGGGATAGCAACGCCCAGCCTTGAGCTATATATTGAAAAAGCTTGGTCAAAACTTTGGGAAGACCGAGAAGAAGCCAGACGTTCAAACTTAAAGCTTTATCCTTATGAAAACGATGAGGCGGGTTCAAGTTGTTGCGAAGACTCGGCGTTTACCCTGCCCGCTTTGCCTATTTTGTTAAATCGCTTAGATTTACTAACTAGCGGAATAGTGCTTGGCGGAACTTATGAAACAAAAGCAAGCTACCTTAAACTCGAAGATCAAGGGCTTATCAAAAAGAAATATTTTGCGATTGTATATGGTGAATTTCCTGAAAAACGTACCATTTCTTATGCGTTATATAATGATAACAAAATTAAAATGGAGGCAAGGTCGATAGACTCGGCAACAAAAGAGATATCTCCCTTGCGACAAACCATAGTCAGCCCGATAAAAAAACTTCTTGTCTCAGATTTAAAACAGCTCAAAGGCTTTACGCCAAAGTTAGAACAAGAAATAAAACAGCGTAATATAGAAACTTTTACCTTAGTTACGGCACAAATTGCCAAAGGTGCAAGACATCAAATAAGAGCTCATCTGGCTGAAGAAGGCTTTCCTATTCTTGGAGACAGCCTCTACGCAACAAGCTCTTTACATGCGGAAACAAGAAAAGGGCAATTACCTGAAACAAAAGAAGAAACCTTATTTTTGCACCACTATTCCATTGAGTTGCCAAACTTTCAAGCCGAGTTTTTTCCTGATTGGGCAGAACGTAGTTTTTTTAATAACGCCAATAATATATAAAAAAATATTTTTGACAATGCAAGTATTACAAGAGCTTAGGTTGCTTGTTTTTATCAACAAAGAAATATATTAAACTGACGGCTGAGGATAGAAGAATCATAGGCATTAAATGAACGAACATAATCCATACCGTTAGAAGTGAGTTGTCATCTTCGCCACTAAACATAACAAAATCAAACACAATAGCTGGAATAAAACATAAAAGATATGATGATATCAGTATAGAAGGTTTTAAATTATTACGCCTACAAATCCATAGAAAAATACAATATGTTGATAATAATATAGCGGCATTGAAGTAAAACTCAGTTATGTCAAAAGTAAAAAACAACATAAAAATAAATACAATAATATTTAATAAAATCACAACGGTACTTTTAATAAATCTCATGGAATGACACGCACCTATTTTTTATTTATCGCCTTACGATACGCACCATTTTTTGCATTGCAAGATACGCTTTCCATTATCACCTTGCTCTTTGTCATAAGCAAATTGCATAAGCAAGGCACAAGGAAAATCATTACACAATCCACAATGTGCAAGCTCTTTCTGTTCACAGCAACTTTTAACAGGACAAACTTCGCCCCAAAAAGGCTTATTGATGTTTATACAGCCTTTACAGTTCATTTGTTCTCTATAATCACATTCACTACAAACTAAACCACATCTCGATTCAACCACTTCAAATACTCCTATTTAAGTAAGGCTCTTAAACCGCTTTAAAAAGCCCTTTTTCCAAATGTAAAAACTTGGCATCAGGGTTAAACTCTCTTAAAAGTTCAGCCGTTGAATGATGGCAAGTAAAAAAGAAAAGCTGTTGAGCGTTTTCAGAGGCTGATAACGTATCAGCCTGATACAACGATTTTCCTTGGCTAAAGTTATTTAAAACTTCCGCTGTTTTTCTCGCACGATAATGGTCAAAATTTACCAAAATATCGTCCATAATAATAGGTAAGGTTTCTTTGTGCTTGGCGTGTTCACGGATATAAGCAAGACGTAAAGCAAGATAAAGTTGTTCTTTTGTCCCTTGGCTTAACTCTTCTTGTTTTAAACGCAGACCATTTTTATTTACCACAACAAGATGTTTTACGCTTAAACTCGTTTCGCTCATGGAAAGATTTATTTGAGTATAAGCCCCCTCAGTAAACTCAGAAAACAAAACTCCGGCTTCTTTGATTAAAGAGGGCATGCGTTCTTCTTCAAGTCTTTGTTTCGTGCTACTTAACAAATGATAGGCAATATTCAGCTTTAACCATTGGTCTCTATGTCTGGTAAGCTCTTCTTTTATCTCACTTTCTTTTACACGATAATGAGCGATCATATCTTTTGTATTCAACTGTTCAAGTTGTGCCTTTAACTCGCCTTGTCTGGCGGTTAAGTTCATTTTTTGCGTATTTAATTCGCTTAAATTAAGTTCTAAAATATCAAGTTCTTGTTGTATTTGCTCAAGAGTTTTGCTTTGTAGAGTTTCCGTTAAAACCTCTATTGCCATTTCGCCTTTATTTTCACTCGGCGTTTCTTTTAACTCTTTTTCAAACAAGCTGTTGTTTATACAGGCAACTTGAAGTTCCGCCTTTAACTTGAAAAGTTCGGCGTTTGAGCTTTCCCATTTTTTAAGATTGCCAAAAACAACTTTAAAAGCTTCAATACTTTCAGTTTCCGCCAACGCCAAAAGGTCTTTTAACTTTAAACAAGTTTGTTCCAAACGTTCACTTTCATTTTTAAGTTCGCCTAAACCGTTTTGATAAGCTTGCGTTATATTTTTATATTCACCAATAACTGTCTTAGCCTGTTCCAAAGCCTGCCTTAATCTGTCAATTTCTGTTAAAAGCTCGGACAAATCGCTGTTAAGGCTTAAAGTTCCGCCGTTAAAAGCATTCAGTTGTTCCAAAAATGCCAAACGTTTATTGTTGAGATTTATTATTGCCTGTTCTTTATCTTTTAACAAAGATAAAAGCTCACACGCTTCTTGAACAAGCTGTAAACTTTGTTTTGCAACGCTTTGAGAAAAGTCTGGGCTGAAACCATATTTTTTAAGTTGGTTTTGCCATGCCTCAAGGCTTTGATTAAGTTTGTCTTGTGCTTCTTTTTCAAGCGTTAAATCATTATTCTGTTGTTGCTGTTGTTTTTGATATTCATTTTGATAAAACAATTGTTGATTAAATAGCTTATGATATTCTTGCGACAAATCGTTTAAAAGCTTTAAAGCCTTACCCTGCTTTTGCATAAATTCAAACAAAACTGCAAAATCAACAGCCGTTCTACACAAATGGGCAGAGTTGTTTACACTCAAAGTCAAAGCGGAAATAACAGAAGCAGGCAAACAGCTTAAAACTTCCGTTTCAAAGTCATTTAGATTACGTTCTTGGCTAGAGCTTAAGGCTTTGAGTTTATAAATTTCATCAAGCTTAGAACGCAAACTCAAAGCTTCGTTATAAATATCCAAAACACTTTCAGGCGTTAAATCGAGTGTTAATTTAAACTCACTTAAAAGTTCGCCCCATAATATTCTGGTTTTTTGCAACTCGTTATTAATATTGCTTAATCGTTCTTGAGCCACATTTAACAAAATCTTGTTTTTATTAGCTTCATCTTTTAACGGCAATAATTCATTCAGTAATTTATCTCTTTTATCGGCTTGGTCAAAAAGCTTTGCAAGGCGTTCATATTCTTTTTCCAACTCTAAAAAAGAAAGTTCATCAAGACTAAAAATATTCAAACCCGAATCGCTCAATAACTCGGAAAAACCGTCTAAGAGCCTGTCTATATTTTGTTTGGTGTTATTTCTTTCTTCGATAAGTAGGGTTTCTTTTCTGTTTTTTTGTTCTAAAGAGGCTTGATCTTTTCTGGGTTTGGAGGGATCGATAAAATTAAATCCATAAAAAATAGTCGCAATCACGCCAACACCAATACTTAAATAACTAAACAAATCTTTGGCTAAAAAAAGACCTAGACCCAATAAACCTAAAGCAAGCACAGTAAAAAAAAGAGCCAAACTTAAAATCTTGTTAATCTTCTTCCACCACGGCAACTGTAGCTGCAACGCCAAGCTTTGTTCTGTTTGCACAAAATCAGAAAGTTCCGTTTCGGCTTTTTTATATAAACGCCTTGATTCTTCAAGCTCTTTATAGCGTAAATGTAACTGTCTTAAAGCACTGCGTCTTAATTCCAGTTCTTTGCGTTCGGGCAATTCGGAAAATTCTGTTAACAAACTTTCAATTTCTTTGATTCTTTTTTGTTGCCCCAAGTAAATATCGTGATTTAGATTAAACGCTTCATTGGCTTCATGCTGTTCTTTTTCATCTTCTCGCAAGGTTTTAATCAAGTCATTTAACGCTTGTCTTTTAGCATGTGAAAAATCAAAATTCGCCAAAAAGTCTTCCGACCATGCAGGGCTAATCGCTGGTAAGCGTTGTTTTAAAAACAAAGTATTTTCTTCAATAGCTCTTAAAGTCTGTTCTTTTTGAGCTAAAATATTTTCTATTGTTCCCTGTTTATTACATAACAATTCAAAGTGTGCTTGCTTTTCGTTTTTTACTAAATATTCATTTAAAAATTTAAAAGACTTTCGCCCAAGCGTTAGTGAGTCTATTCCCTCTTCCGGGTTTTCTCGAAGAATATTCGCTTCGTAAAGGGCTGAAAAATCAAAACCCTCATCAACAGCCAAAAGTTTTTTCAACTCTGTGGTCCAAACGGCCGATTCTTGAGCCTTAATTTGAGCTTTAGCATTTTCCAACGCTGTTTTTAGTTCTAAACAGGCTTTTTCACTTTGTAAAACCCTGTCTTGAGCTTTTTCAAGTTGAAGCTTTGATATATTTAGCGTTTCCGCCTGATTGTCTAATTCTTGAGCTATATTTACAGAAAAATTAAAGCTTGCTACCTTTTCCAAACTCCAATCAGAACCTAAACTTTTTATCCGTAAATTTAAGCGCTCTTTTAAAACCAAGTTGTCTTTGTGTAATAGGTTTAACTCGCTATAATTATTGCTTATACTTTCTTTTGCTTCTATAATGCGTAAAATTTGTGCTTCGTCTTTAATTAATTGTTCTGCCTGTTCTTTTTTTGCTTGAAGCTCATTAAGACTCAAAGCAAACCGCTCAAGGGTTCTTTGTTTAGAGCTTACACTAAGTTCTTGTTCTTCTTTTTGGCTGTTTAGCCTTTCCAAACGCTCAACAGCATCATCGGCAAGTTCAAACTCAGGTTTTTTAAAACTTTCCAATTCGGTTTTTAAAGTACAATATTCCAACCACTTTGGCTGAATTGAACGCAATAAAGATAAGTTTGTTTTTCCTTTTAATAAAGCTGATTCTTCTCTTTGTAAGTTTTCAAGAGTTTCGCTCAAACTTGCCTGTTCTTCCGTATATTCAAAATAACGCGGTAAACTTGGACCAAGCTCGGCGATATATCCCTCAATTTCTTGCAACTCTTTAATTTTATGATAAATTGTTCCGCTGTTTGATTTTCCGAATAAAGCTTTTTTCTCATCAGCTATCTTTTTTAAAGCTTCGGCGGGCGAAACCTTGCCAAGCCCCGCCATAGCACCGCTAAAAACCCTGACTAATTCATCATTTTCAAACGATTGGATACTTTGCAACTCAGCTAAACTAAAAGCATAAATATTATCAAAAAGGCTTGCGTTTACGCCTTGTAATAAGCGTCTTAAATCTGATTCACCCAAAAGTTGTTCATTTATATCAAATAGTTCAGCATTACCGCCATGAGTTCCCGGGCGACGAAGCAAACTAACTCTTCCAAGTTCTCGGCTGTTAATAGTTAAAGAGCCGCCGCCTTTATTCGGAGTTGCATTAAAATCAAGCTTTCTTGAGCCTCGTTTATAACCAAACAAAAGGGCTTGAAAAAACTTTAAAGTTGTCGATTTTCCGGCTTCGTTTAAACCAAAAACAATATTCAAATTAGGGCTTAAATTATCTATTGTTTGTTCTTTTAACGAGCCAAAACGCTCTACGTTAAACGACTGAATATACATATTTTATTCTTGCCTCATTGTAACGCCTAATAATCACCTAACGAAAACTTATCGAAAAATGACCGTTATAACATTATAAAAATTTAACCCAAGCGGCTCATGAACGTTTGTAAGCCATACACATAAAAAAACAATATTTTCCGTTAAAATAGAACTTTGCGACTATTGTACAATTGCCTTAAAGAGGCTTCCTTCATGAATAATCTCCCAAAAGCACGAATAATGGTCTTACCTTGGTGTAATCAAACATTATTACCATCTTATAAAACTTATGGTCAAGCTTAAAAACCAAAATGTCCACAGAGTTTAAACTTGATAAACTTAGGCAATGTGTTATAGTTAGGTAAATATTGTTAGACATCATACTAATTTGACATAATATTATATCAAATGTATATCCTTGCGTACCGTGGATATTATAAACCCATAAAAATCATACTAACCAACACTATAGACTCTAGAGGAAAAGAGTATGAAAAAACAAAAAACAGACCAAAGTCATTCTAAACTGACCCGTCGCCAATTATTAAAGCTAGGTACAGTTTCATGTGTCGCAGCATCTTTCGGCGGATTGGGGCTAGAAAGAGCCTTTCGTCCACTACCCGCCAACGCCCAACCCAAACCATTAGAAGAAAAAATTTTAACTTCGGCTTGTCTAAATAACTGTGGTAGCTCCTGCGTATTAAAGCCTGTTGTTGCAGACGGCAAGGTAATTCGCATAGAAACAGATAACGCCATTCCCGATAACTGGGAAGAAGGTTTATTCCAAATTCGCGCTTGCCCCAGAGGGCGTTCAATGCGTAGGCAAATGTATGCGGAAAATCGCCTAAAAAAACCCATGAAACAATTTGGCAAAAGAGGCGACCCTTCAGGCTTTAAACCCATTCCTTGGGATCAAGCCCTTGATGAAATCGCCGCCAGCCTAAAAAAATGTATCGATACTTACGGCAACGAATCCATCTTAAGCATTTACGCCTCCGGTGTTCAAACCGGTATGATGCAAAGACGCGAAGCTTTTTATCGTTTAATGAACCTACTTGGCGGTTTTGCTTTAGGGCGTAGTGATTACAGCTCTGCTCAAAACCAAGCAGGTTTAACATATTTATATGGTCAAGCCGGATATTCCGGTAACCCGGTAACAGAAATCGCCAATACTAAACTTGCGGTATTTTTTGGTTTAAATACTACAGAAACCCGCATGAGTGGTGGTGGGCTACAATTTGAAATTCTTAAAGCAAAACAAATCAGCAACGCTCGCCTGATCGTAATTGACCCACGCTATAGCGAAACCTGTGTTACTGTTGCCGACGAATGGATTCCTATCCGTCCGGGAACTGATGCGGCTTTAGCTTCGGCTTTGGCTTATGTTTTAATCACTGAAAATATGCTGGATAATGAGTTTTTAAAGACCCATGTTCAAGGTTTTGATGCGGATACAATGCCCGAAGGTGCCCCTGAGAACTCCGCTTATAAAGATTATATCATGGGAACAGGCTATGACAAAATCGCCAAAACCCCTGAATGGGCAGCACAAATAACCGGAATTCCCGTTGCTCGAATTATTCAGCTGGCTCGTGAAATCGGCGGGGCAAAACCCTGTTTTATTTCACAAGGTTGGGGGCTTCAACGTCAAGCCGCCGGCGAAATGTCTACGATGAGCGTCGCCGCTCTTGCAACTGTCACCGGTAACGTCGGTATTCACGGTGGTGGCAACGGAGACAGAGACGCTTACTATCCCGGATTTTCTCCTCGTTTACCAAGGGGCGATAATAAAGTCAGCATAACCTTTCCTACCTTTTTATGGTTAAGAGCCGTAGAAAACGGAAAAGGCATGACCGCAACCAGAGACGGCGTCAAAGGTGCAGACAAATACCCTACTGATATAAAATTTATTTGGAACTATGCGGGAAACACTCTCGTCAACCAACACTCGGATATTAACGAAACAAGACGCATACTTGGTGATAAATCAAAATGTGAAATGATTGTAGTTATGGATACTCACGATACAGCCAGTGCTCAGTGGGCGGATATTCTCTTACCTTCTACTTCATATCTTGAACAAACCGATATTGTCGGGCCTAGTTATGCCATGAACATAGATTGGCTTGGTTTTACAACTCCTGTAACTCCTTATGAACAATCTCGTCCTGTTTATGAGGTTTGTGTTGAACTCGCAAAACGCCTTGGAGTAGAAAAAGAATTTACCGAAGGCAAAACTCGTGAACAATGGCTGGAATGGTCTTATGAAACCCAGTGTCGTCCATTTATGCCTGAATTACCTCCAACCTTAGAAGAAGCAAGAAAAGTGGGTGTATGGCGTAAAGCAAAGCTCAGAAGCGACCTGCCTATTCCTTTTAAAGCGTTTAGAGACGACCCTCAAGCCAATCCATTAAAAACACCTTCAGGAAAAATAGAGCTATTTTCTCCCGCCCTTTTAGAATTAAGTAAAACCTGGGAGCTGAATAAGTTTAAAGGTGATGTCATTCCGCCTACTCCTCAATATGTTTCCACATGGGAAGGATATGAAGATACCGAAACCAAAAAACTCTTTCCGCTTCAATTAATCGGCCACCACTATAAAGGGCGTACCCACTCTCACTATGCGAGTGTAGATTGGCTACTTGCCGTTATGCCTCAAAACCTCTGGATAAACCCCATTGATGCTAAAGCCAGAGGCTTAAGACACGGTGATACGGTAAAAGTATTGAACAAGCGTGGCGAAGTGCATATTAAAGTTAAAGTAACAAAACGCATTATGCCCGGCGTTGTTTCTATGCCTCAAGGTGCTTGGTATAACCCTGAGTCAAAGAATCTTGATCAAAATAAAAACCCTATCGATCAGGGCGGTTGCGTTAATACGCTAACTTTATACAGGGCGTCTCCTCTCGCTAAAGGAAACCCACAACACACAAACCTTGTCGAGGTTGTAAAGCTGTAATCCCCTATCGTTTATTTGTATGTTTTTTAATCTAAAAATAACAAATTACTCCCGATAGAGTACCATTATTTTTTAATAAGGGGTTCTTTTATGAACAGTAAATATGCTTTTTATATGGATTCAACAAAATGTATGGGTTGCAAGGCCTGTATGATAGCCTGCAAGGACGCATACAACCTACCACTAAACGTAAATTATCGCAGAGTGGCGGAGTGTGTTGGTGGAGATTGGTTTATCCAGCCTGATGGAACATATTCGCAAAATGTCTTTGCTTATTACTTAAGTGTTTCCTGTAACCACTGCAACGACCCAAAATGCGTTGCAGCCTGTCCTACCGGTGCAACACACAAAAATGAAAATGGCTTGGTGGTTATTGATGCGTCCCGCTGTGTCGGTTGTAAAAACTGCTCTTGGAACTGTCCATATTCCGCACCGCAATTTAACGAAGAAAAACAACATATGACCAAGTGTGATTTTTGCGCGGACAGATTAGCTCAAAACTTGGCTCCGGTCTGTGTTTTGTCGTGTCCCGCTCGTGCGCTTGATTTTGGACCAACAGAAGAACTTATCGCAAAATATGGCAGGGCAAACATTGCACCTTTACCGCCTTCTCACATTACTCAGCCAAACTTAGCGGTAAACCCCCACCAAAATTCCGTAAAAGCAACGACTAACACCACTCTCTTGGCGAATAAGGAGGAAATGTAATGATAACAGTTCAATGGAGCCTTGTAGTTTTTACAGTTCTTATTCAGCTTAGTGCAGGACTAGCTTTACTTATTTGGTTAACCGGGCTTAAAAAGTTTCCTAAAACAGAAAAAGTCGCCTGGATAATTACTTTTTTAAGTGGCGTTATCGGATTTGGCGGTGCTGTTCTACACTTAACCATGTTGGCTCACGCCCCTTATGCTTTAACCCAAGTGGGTCATGCTTGGCTTTCTCGTGAAATTTTGGGAGTCAGCATTTTTGGACTGCTTGTTCTCTTGCGTGTATTAAACATTCTCAAAGCTGGCTTAAACCCCTTAATCGCTCTCGCCGGTTTAGGTTTAATCTTAGTTGTATCTCAAGTTTACCGAGTTGACGTTGTGCCTTTTTGGAACACAATCGGAACAGAAATCGGATTTTTTGGAACAGCCCTTGCCCTTGGTGGTGCTGTGCTTGCTATGTTGTCTAACTGCAACCCTGAAATTGCCGAAAGTTCAACCCCGTTTATTTCAAAGTGGCTTTGCGCTATCGGACTCTTTATGTCTTGCTGTCTCGTGTTATTCGGCTTGCATAATATGATGAATACCATTGCACCGGAACTTATCGCCGACACAACAACCTTAATCATTCAACTGGCCGTAGCTCATACTTTAATTGCCGGTCTTGGCTGTGCGTTACTTTTTGGAAATAAAAATCATACTCCCGTTATCGCCCTTTTTGCCTTTTTGGTTATTCTCGGCGGAGAAGTAATCGGGCGTATTCTCTTTTATCTCGCAAATATTCGCATAGGCATATAAATAAAAGGTATAAAAATCATGCAGACCATCGCCTCATATTCAAAACCCTTATCGACCCTGCTCCATTTTTTTGGCATGGTCTGCTATGATTTTAATTCATTAAAAACAAAAGACTTAGAGGCTTATCTTCCGTATTTTCCATTTTGGGAAAAGCTTTTTGAAGACACTCAAAGTACACAAACAATAAAAAATTTATATCAAGCACTGATTGAGCTATGCAAAGACCCTAAAAAGCTCGAACTTGCCACTTTTGAATATAACTATTTATTCCATAAACCAACACCGCTTGTCTCATTATGGGAGTCTGTCGTTCGCTCAGATGATAAACTGATGTTTGGCCCACACTCTTTTGCCGTACAAGAATGGTACAATGCTTTTGGTTTAGAACTTGCGAAACCTCATGAAGCCTCGGATCATATCGCTTTAGAAATCTTGTTTATGGCGAACCTAATAGAACGCATGGACACAAATATATCAGGCAAAAAAACACAGGATTTTGATCCAAAAATTGACAACAACGAAAGACACACAACGCCTGTTGCCGAAGACATAGTTTGGAGTTTTTGGAACGAACACTTAGGGCAATGGGGACCGGCTTGTATCCAAAAGTTGATACCTCATGCAAAAACAGAGTTTTGGATATATCTGCTTTCTAGTTGTTACGAGGTGCTTAGCATCATGGGAGAAAGCGAACAGTAAGGGATATATTTTACTAGTTCAGATATTTGCTGTCTTGGCTTTGCCTTTTTAATATTGATTTTTATTATAACTTTTTATTATTTAAACCCTATGCTCCCACGAAATTAACCCTCGTTTGGTCGTCTCCAATACCTATAATAAAATTCATTTTTATTAAACTCTATACTCTCACGAAATTAATTTTATTGGTCGCCTCCGGCGGGGGAAAGGGTTTTATGTGAAACCCTTTCCAAACCCCACATAAGGGGCTGGTTGCCCCTTAACCCCACTGCCGCAAATACATTAGTTGATGCCTAATCGGCATCAAAAGTTTGAACGCACTATGGTTTCTTTTAATGGCAACTTCGTTTTGCATATTACAACAAAAAAAATGACGTGAGCAAATTGATTTAACGGCGACTTCGTTTTGGCATCTTGCAACAACCGTTTCCCTTTTGGATAGCTTGTTTTTTATGTCAATTATAAGCGTAACTAGCTGGTTACATTCTAATTATAAACGCAATTTTATATGCAACGGTTATAATAAAAGGATATTTCTACTTAATTCAATGTGCCCGTGAACTTTAAGCTGCTGTTTTTTTACGATGTTTCACGCACTACCAACATTCACCCCAACGCATGATTTTAATTTGCCATTAAAAGAAACTATGGTGCGTACCCACTTTTGATGCCGATAGGCATCAACTAATGCGTGTGCGTTTGCGGGTACAGGGCGGCAGCCCTGTTGGCGGGAATGCAAAGGGGAAAACATTTTCCCCGTGCCCGCCGGAGGCGACCAATAAAATTAATTTCGTGGGAGTATGAAGTTTAAATATAATATAATAATAAAATGAATTTATTATATGAATAGTCGGAGGCGACCAAAACGAGGGTTAATTTAGTGGGAGCATAGAATTTAAAAAATATAATAATTAAATATAATTATTGTAAATAATCTGCGACGACCAAAGCAAGGTTAATTTTGTGGGAGCATGGGGTTTTAATAAAAAAGTTATAATAAAAACAAGTTTTATTATAGATATATGAGGCGACCGAAACGAGGTTTATTGCGTGGGGGTATGGGCTTGTAAGTCAATATTATAATAAATAGCCTACAAACCACCAAAATAATTCTACTGATAACGTTACTATTAAAAACTTGCTCTAAATAATTTCAATAGAATAAACTCAAGTTGCCATTCTCTTTGCAAAAGAGTAAATTATCGCAAAATACCAGACAAGAGAGTGATATAATGAAACCTATTGAAAGATTAGTAAACGTAGCGAATAAAAAAGATAAAGCCGAATTAGTTATTAAAAATGCTAAAATATTTAACGGCTTTAGCAAAACTTTTAAAATAGCTGATGTTGCGATTGATTCCGGATATATCGCCGGAGTTGGTGAATACAGCGGGCAGAACGAACTTGACGCTAAAGGTGCTTTGCTTACTCCCGGTTTCATAGATGGTCATGTGCATATTGAAAGTGGCATGGCATCACCTCTTGAATTTGCTAAAACCTTGGTGGCTAACGGAACGACAACAATTATCGCCGACCCGCATGAAATAGCCAACGTCGCAGGTATAAAAGGCTTGGAATATCTGCTTAAGGCGACCGATGACTTACCGATTTCAGTATATATGATGTTGCCGTCTTGCGTCCCTGCTACCCCGCTTGAAATGGGCGGTGCAAGCCTGAATGCCGAAGATTTAAAGCCTTTTTTAAAACACCCTAGAGTTTTGGGTCTTGGCGAAATGATGAATTATCCCGGTGTATTAAACAATGACCCTGAAGTTATGGCAAAATTGCACATGGCAGAAAACCATATAATAGACGGACACGCCCCCGAGCTGATGGGAACAGCCCTAAACGCCTATGCCACCGCCGGCATAAGAAGCGATCACGAATGCACGAAACCCGAAGAAGCCCTCGCCAGAATAGAAAACGGTATTGCGGTCATGTTAAGAGAGGGTTCAGCGGCTAAAAATTTATTGAGCTTGCTGGATGTCGTTAATGACAATACCGCTCCTTTTTGTTTTTTTGCGACTGATGACCGCCACCCCGAAGATTTAATAGAACAAGGGCATATTAATTATCTGGTTAAATTAGCAAGCGAAGATGGGCGAGTTAGCCTAGAAAATATCCTTAATTTAGCTAGTTTAAATGCAGCAAGACATTTTGGATTAAGAGAGCTTGGTGCGATTGCTCCGGGCTTTAAAGCCGATTTAGCTTTATTTTCCGATACAAAAAACTGGAAGCCAAGCCATGTTTGGAAGGCAGGAAAACTCGTTGTTGAAAATGGCGAGGTCTTAGGGGCTTATCAAAAGGTTGACGAAAGTGCCATAAGAAATAGTGTAAGATTACAACCGCTGACAGATGATTGTTTAAAGGTTAAAGCAACAGCCTCAAAAGTTAGGGTAATTGGGCTTATTCCCAACCAACTTTTAACAGAACACTTAATTATGCAATTGCCGTCCATAAACGGGGAATTTAAGGCTTTACCCGAACAAGACATTATTAAAATCGCCGTATTCGAACGCCACCGTAACAGCGGAAATATTGGCGTTGGCTTTATCAAGGGTTTAGGGCTAAAAAGTGGTGCAATCGCCTCAACAATAGCCCACGACTCGCATAATCTTGTGGTCGCCGGAGTAACGGACGCCGATATGCTGCTTGCCGTTGCCGAGATACAACGCATAGGCGGAGGCTTGGCGATCGTTGAAAACGGAAAAGTCTTGGCAAGTTTAGCTCTTGAACTCGGTGGGCTGCTTTCTGATCAGCCCATGACTGAAATTAAAAAACAGCTTGCTTTAATGCAACAAACAGTTCGAAAACTTGGTCTCACCGAAGGGCACGACCCTTTTATGACTTTAGCGTTTATGAGCCTGCCTGTTATTCCCTACTTAAAAATCACCGAAAACGGCTTAGTGGATATTACTACTTTTAGTGTTGTGCCGACCGTTGTGGAGTAGGGGAGGAATAGTAGAAGCAATAAAAACTATGGTTAAACATCTAAAAAATAAAACAGGATAACAGAAGGACACGATACACCAATGAAAAAGTATCATCTTTATAACATTATTGTAAGCCACTTCATTAGGAGCTTTAATTTTCTTACGCTATCTTAGTATACCCAATTCAACACTAACTAATATGCTATTTTTTTCCATGTGGTATCATGTTATTATCTGTATTCATATTACTTTCTATAATCATCTTCACTTTAGGTTCAGTAATAAAGAGTTCATAACCAGCCAATATTAATTCTGAAGCAGTATTTGCAAAACTCTCAGCAGCTCCAAACTTTCCAATTTTTTTAGTTGGAACAATAAACTTTTTTTCAAAAACAATTTGAGAAGTTTTAATATCAACAATTTTATAAATAATAGAATATTTAAGATCTACAGAGTATCCCAAATCGTCTGCCATAAATTCAACAACATCTCCATCAATACGTATAAGAGCATCATCTAATAATTTTATACCAGATTTTTCTAGCCAAGAGCGGTACCTCTTTTTACAAAAGCCGCTATATCCATATTAAGATATATCTGACCTGCTGCCGTGTTCTGCATCTGGTTTGCTTTTTGCACTTTGCCTTGCTCAAAAGGTTTATATGTAAAAGTACCTACCGTTGCATCGCCTGATATTTTTACATAGTTTTGTGGTGTATATGAATTTGTGGGTAATGTAACAGCACAACCTGATAAAAGAAAAATAGACAACAGACAAAATAAAAGATTTTTTTTCATTATTATCACTCCAAAATTAATGTTAATAGTCTTGACGATTAATACTTTATTCTTTCTTCTAATATATTATATAACAAATATCAACACACTATTATTACTTTAGAGAATACTTAAATGTACTTATTTTACTCATTACAAAATGATCATATTATTTCCCATATGTTTATATCTCCCCCACACAAAAAACACCAGACGCAAAAAAAGCCCCCAAAGTTTTAATAACTAAGGGGGCTTTAGAAGAAAGTGCAGGCATCGTCCTACTTTCCCACGCATGAATACGCAGTATCATCGGCGAATCAGGTCTTAACTGCCAGGTTCGGAATGGGGCTGGGTGTGTCACCTGATCTATGGACACCAACACAAATTCATTTATGTTTTGCGTGTCTTTTAGTTTTTATCTGCGTCAGGCTTGTTTTTTACTCTGGTCATGTACTATAAGAGTACACTCCCTCCGTAAAAAAGCTACGCCTTTCTTGTTAAAAACTAAAATGCTTCGCAAAACTAAGAAATT
>NZ_FRDI01000009.1 GCF_900143255.1 Desulfovibrio litoralis DSM 11393 | reverse complement strand
AAAGACGAAGGACTTGCACGCAATGGTATATTTTTTATGCTTCTCCAAAAACTATCCTTGATACGCAGTTGCTTGCTGCCACAATGCGGGCAAACAGCCTGTCCCATCCAAGAAACTTGTAATACCACGGGTTTGGCGGAAACAACATTTTCTATTGTAAATTCTGGCAAACCGATTAGAATTCTTTCCACAGGGCGATCTCCTTTCTTTGGTCGGAATCGCGTTTTGCCCTGTTAGGCATACCGCTTTATGGCAGTATGTCTTTTTTATTAGATTTTTTCTACCTGCCCCCGTCTTTGAGGGAGAGCCAGTATAAGATAAAAAATTCACCCCAAAACATGATCACAGCACATCAATTTACTTAAATGGCATTTCAATACAATATAGTGCAATAACATAAAGTATTAATTTAAAAAACCAAATTACATCACCAGTTATTATTTTATTGGCATTATTCTTGTGTTCTAAGCTCGTTTCTTCATCTGTTTCTTCTGGAACTTCATACCCCGGGGCGAGAGTTTGAAATAAAATACCTATTCTGGTTACTAAAACCGCTAAGATAAAATAACCCATCATCAAATTGAAAGTTACCCAAAACATTCCCCCACCGCTAGGCTTTAATTGAGTAACCGCCACATTAATATTACTAAAGCCTAAAGTAACCATAGTGGACGCTGAAAACGCTAACATTTGAAAGAAGTTTGGTGATGCTAACTTCGTACTACCAATAGATAACATCTCAGGGAAAAGCGTATAAATACACGCAAAAAATACAATCATATCAAAGCCAAACAGTAAAATACGCTTACTGCTAAAGCCATAATCAGTCAGCCACCAAAAAAATCGAGTCAAAAACGACTTAGGGTTAAGCTTAGCCCACCACGTTTCGCCATACCACTTTGTCCAGTGTATCTCTCTAATATTTCGCTCTAATAAAGCCCGCCTACCTGGGTCTATAATTACGGAACTAAGGCTGGTTGAGCTAAAATTTGTTTTTCTGTCAATATCACAATAGCTAAAAGCAGTAACATTATCAAAAGTAGTGGAGTCGAAGCAGGTGTTTTGTAATTGTGTTAGGATAAATTCTGTTCCTTGTAATCTGGCACCAGTAAATTTACTTTCTTGGCATTGTGACATCGAAAATTTTGCACCTTGGCAGTCAGCATAGGTAAAATTTGTTTCTTGCAAATTGGCTTCTAATAATCTTGCCCCCTGACAATTGGCTCCAAAAAACTTTGCCCTTAGACAATCTGTGTTACTAAAATTTGCTCCTTGGCACTCAGTATCTTCAAAGCTTGTCGCTTGGCATTTAGCATCTCTAAAATCTGCCTTTTGGCAATTTGCTTTCCAAAAATTTGCATGTTGGCATTTAGCATCAGTAAATTGTGTCTCTTGACATTTGGTAAATTGAAAATTTGTGTGCTGGCATCCAGTATCCCAAAATATTGCCCCTTGACATTGGGCTCTAAAGAATCGTACCCACTGGCACTCAGCATTTTCAAAGTTTGCCTTTTGGCATTTAGCATCTTCAAAATTTGCCAGTTGCAACTCTGCATAGCTAAAACTTGCCCCTCGCAAGAAAAAACCCTTTAAATTCGCACCTTGTAAAACAATTGCTTCGTCAGGATTCTCTTCTCTCCAATTATTCCACTCTGTAAGATCTTGGATGTCAGAGCATTTTTTTAACAGCCGATATTGCTCAATATTACAACGCATATTCTGTTCAATAAAATATGCGTTTTTTTCTTCTTCCGTTATCATAGCGACACCTTGGGCTTAAATATATAAAAAAACCACACCCCCCCCTACTTTTTGCGTCTTTCCGTAATACTTTCGCCGCCCAAGCCATAGTTGTCCATATCTATCTCTTCAATAATCACAACCGTGCTTGCCGGATTTTTATTTAAAACCCGCACCATTACTTCCGTAACACCTTTAATAAGTTCGGCTTTTTGTTCTTTAGACGGGGCTTCGCTTCCGCCGGTGAGTTTTATGTTGATAAATGGCATGTTTTACTCCTTGTTTTACAAATATAATTTTGTTTTTCTGATAATAACAAAAAAGACGGCGTAAATCTATATTTACAACCGTCTAAACTTTAACGCAAAACTATAATAAATTATACAAAAATCTCGAAGCTTTAAAACTTAAACCTCGCAAAAAACTAAATAAAGCCCCTTGCAAAATAGTCTTAAATATTTTTGTCTTGTAAAAAAGAATTTAACGAGGCTCTATCGGGAATTCCCGCTCTTCCGCCGGCTTTTGTACATTTAAGAGCCGCCGTTGCCGCCGCAAACCTAATAATCTCTTGTGCCGACATACCCTCGGCGATTCCCACGGCAAAAGCCCCGTGAAACACATCGCCCGCACCTGTTGTATCTACAATATCCACTCTGAATGCGGGATAAGCGTTGATCTGATTGTTTTCAATCCACAAACAACCTCGATGCCCCAAAGTAACATAATGCGTTGAATTTGGTGCAAGTTTTGCCGCAAGATGCAACCCGACTTCCAACTCTTTTACTCCGCTATATTGTTTAAGCCCGCCCTCTGAAAAAACAACATGGCGAGCTAACGGAACAAGACGTTGCAAAGCCTCGACATCAGGACAGAGATCAGCGTCTAACACAGTAGGAACATTATGTTTTTTTGCTTCTTCAAGTACGGCTTCCGCTCCCTTGAGCCAACGTACATCAGCCAAAACACAATCAAAATCTTTTACTTGTTCAAGCGGTAAACCATCGGCGTTTTTCGGCAAATTAGGGTCAACATAACCGATAATCATTCGCTCGCCTTTTTTATCAACAACAACAGAAGCAAAAGAAGAACACACGCCCTTTAAACGCTCAAGACCCGTCATATCAACGCCAAAACCTTGAAGCTCGGAAACTATACGGTCGCCGATTGAGTCTTCGCCTATCCTACTCCAAAGTCTGGCATAACAACCAAGTTTAACGATTGTTACAGCGGCAGTCGCAGCCGGTCCGCCCCCTGCTTCCAAAAAACTTTCAGCAAAAAACTTTCCCGCTCTGTGTGGCATGGAATTCATAAAAAAGAGCTGATCTAAAACCGCATTTCCAATACACAATATTTTCTTTTGTCTCATTGATATAAGTCTTCAATAAATTATTGATAAGTTAATAAAAAACCAAGACAAATCAAGCCGTTTTCTTGAAATTCAAGATTAAAAACATTTTGATTTCGGCAACCTTAGTAAATTAAGACTATTACATTTACGCCCTATTTGACGCATTACAAAGCTTAATTCGATCAATCGCATAAGCCTCGGCACTATTCATTCCACTTTGGAATAAAGGAAGCATGTCAATAGTTTTATCTTTTGCCAATTCTTTCTCAATTCCGTTTACAAACGCCATTTTTAAAGCCGTATTAATATTAATTTTACGCAAACCGCAAGGAATAGCACGCTTAATATCAGCATCAACAACACCGCTTCCACCGTGTAAAACAAGCGGAACTTTTCCAGCCGTATAGATTTTTTTGATCAATTCAACATCTAAAGTGGCGTCTTGTGAACGCATACTGTGAGAAGAACCCACAGAAACCGCCAACAAATCAACTTTTGTTTTTTCAGCAAATTCAAGAGCTTGCTCTATATCTGTCAAAGGAGTTTTGCCAATTGCATCAGCTCCGTGTGGCACCATTCCTATTTCGCCCTCTGCATCAGCACCCTTATCATGAGCCATTTTTACAACTTCTGAGGTGAGTCTTACGTTTTCGGCATACTCCAAAGAAGAACCGTCAAACATTACGGAACTAAAACCACAATCAAGAGCCGCTTTCACCAAATTAATATCTTTAGCATGATCAAGGTGTAAGGCAACAGAAGCGGAACTTTCTTTTACCATTACTTTAATCAACTCACTTAAAGCCGCCAAAGAACCAAGGTGGGAAATAGAAGAAGGGCCAACCGCAATAATTACAGGAGCCTTTTCCGCCTCAGCCGCTTTAATTACCGCACGCACAAGCTCGGCATTATGTGTATTAAAATGAGGCAAAGCCCAATCAGTTTTTTCAGATTTAGCAAATAAATTTTTAATCGTATGTAATTTCATAACAGCAACCTCGCTCGGTTAAAAAGAGTTAAAATGTTTATTAAGCAAAAAACATTACATTTTTATAAATAAAAAAATACAACATATACAGCAAGTTAATTCAGAGGAAACAAGCTCTAACATGAAATAGTTACATAAAATACAATTAATTGTCATAAAAGATTGACTTAGATTTTAGTGTAGCATATTATCAGAAAAAGTACAATTTAGTATAATTACATTATTGTATAATTATACTAAATCAAAAAATGCTGATTGACAACACCTTTTTAAGTAGGAGGGATAAATGTGGAAAAGAACCTTAAAATATCTTGATAATATGGAACTCGCCCTATGTGGTGTAATGTTGTTCAGTATTATCGGATTACAGTTTATTCAAGTTATCGCCAGATTTGGATTTGGGCGTTCAATAGGTTGGGCGGAAGAATTATCGCGTTTTGCCTTACTCGCTCTTGTTTATATCTCGGCGGCTATTGGTGCAAGATACAATACTCATATACGGGTTAGTGCCCATCTTAAAAAACTTCCGTATTCAATACGCCTTGCTTGTGCAACGTTATCTTCGCTCATTTGGCTGGCGTTTAATCTTGTTGTTATTTATTATTGCATTGAATATATTCAGATGATGGCAAGAAGACCACAAATTTCCGGTGCTTTGTTAATTGATTTGCGTTGGATTTTTGCAATTATTCCTCTGGGTTTTGCCCTGCAAAGTATCCGCATTATACAGCTTTGGGTAATTATGATAAAAGACAGGGATTTTTCTCCACTATTTCATGCAGGAGATGACTAATGGATATTACAGTTCTTATTTGGATTGCACTTTTCTTTCTTTTGTTTATCGGTGTGCCTATTTTCGTTGCAATAGGTGCGGCTACTGTTTTTGTTTTGTTTTTTAGTTCAACGCCGATGTCTATTATTCCTCTTGATTTATATAAAATAACGGAAATGTTTCCCCTTTTGGCTGTTCCTGCTTTTATTTTAGCCGGTTCTCTAATGGAAAAAGGAAACATAGCGGGACAAATAGTAGAATTTTGTGAAATGCTGGTCGGTCGTATGATGGGCGGGTTAGGCATTGTTACTATTTTAGGCTGTATGTTTTTTGCCGCTATTATTGGTTCCGGGCCGGGTACTGTTGCGGCGATGGGAAGCCTTATGATACCTTCTATGATACGCCGTGGTTATTCTATTGATTATGCCTCCGGGGTTTGTGCTACGGGTGGTACTTTAGGAATTCTTATTCCACCGAGTAACCCGATGATTTTATATGGTGTTATTGCCAACGTTTCTATCTCAAGCCTCTTTTTAGCAGGTGTTGTTCCGGGTTTGACGGTTGGTTTGGTACTTATGCTAACGGCTTACGCTATTGCAAAAAAGAAAGGCTTTGGCGGTTCAACAAAAAAACATAGCGTAAAAGACGTTATGGTTTGTTTCCGTAAAAACTTTTTTGCCTTAATGACCCCTGTAATTATTCTTGGTGGAATTTATTCGGGAATTTTTACACCGGTTGAGGCTTCTTGTGTTGCCGTATTTTATGCGCTTCTTCTTGGTATTGTAAATAAAGCCTTAGATTGGGAAGGCTTTATTGTTGCCTTGCGTATAACTATTCTCTCGGTTTCTACTATGGTTGTTGTTGTCGGTGTTTCTATGCTTTTCGGACACTTTTTAACTCTTTATCAAGTACCGCAAAAACTTACTGCTTTACTGCTTGGTGTTACCGATAATGCGACCGTTGTTTTATATCTTATTGTAATCTTTCTGTTCTTTTTGGGTATGTTTATGGATACCCTTGCGACAATCGTTATTTTAGCACCAATTCTTATTCCGGTAATTACAAAATTTGGAATTGACCCTATTTTCTTTGGAATAATCTGGGTAATGGCAAATGAAATCGCTTTATTGAGTCCGCCTCTCGGACCAAACCTCTTTATAGTTATGAATATAACAAATATCAGTTTGGAAAGGGCAACCAAGGCAATTATTCCGTTCACCTTGGCTTTAATTATAACCATATTCATGTTTGTAAGTTTTGGACAAGAGCTTGTTCTCTGGCTACCAAACCTTATAGGAAAATAGTCTAAAAAAGGAGAAAACAATGTTTAAGCATGTGAAACGTATTGTAATGGCTATGTTTTTGGCTGCGATTATGATCCAGCCGGCTCAGGCGGAAGTTGTAATGAAGCTTGCACACGGTAACGTGGCAGACCCTTCAGACCCGTATCAAGTTTTGGCTCTTAAATTTAAAGAGTTGGTAGAAGCCTCTGGTGTGGACGTTAAGGTAGAAATCTTCCCCGGTGGACAAATCGGTGCGGAACAAAACGCCTTCCAAGATGTACAAACCAACATTATTCAAGCCACTGTTTTAGCATCAAACAACGTAAGTTCTTTCGCAACTTCGTACAGTGCTTTGGATCTTCCTTTTTTATTTACCAGCAATGAAGAATTTGCCAAGGTGCTTAAAGAAAACGAAGCTGACCTTGTGCGTGTTATGATTGCCGAGAGCGATGTGCGTCCCGTAGCTTGGGGCGTTCAAGGTTTTCGTGTTTTAAGCAACAGCAAAAAACCCGTAAAAACAATTAACGATATTAAAGGCTTAAAAATACGCCTACCTAATAACGCTATTCAATTGGCAACTTTTAGAGCTTGGGGTTCTGATGGTGTTCCTCTTGCTTTTGGCGAATTGTTCAGTGCTTTGCAACAAGGTGTTGTTGACGGGCTTGAAATGACCTATATTTCTTTGGCTTCGTTAAAGTTTTATGAAGTTCAAAAATATGTAACCGATCTGCGTTACAAACTGGCGATTAACCCACTTGTTGTTTCTGAAATGTGGTTTGAAAAACAAAGCCCAAAAGTACAAGAAGCTATTATAAAAGCCGGAC
This sequence comes from Desulfovibrio litoralis DSM 11393, assembly GCF_900143255.1. NCBI lineage: Bacteria > Pseudomonadati > Thermodesulfobacteriota > Desulfovibrionia > Desulfovibrionales > Desulfovibrionaceae > Desulfovibrio > Desulfovibrio litoralis. The sequence goes on along the minus strand of NZ_FRDI01000009.1, from coordinate 86,361 downwards.
GTGAAGCAACTGCTTACGCTATTGCCGAAGCCGCAAAAATGGACGAAGCCGGCAAAAAGATATTGCTTGCTAACGGCATGGTTTTAGACGGTCGCCCAAGCGACGAACAAGTTTGGATAGATAAATCTCGTGCTATTTGGCCCGATTATTACAAACTTATCAAAGACGAAAAACTATTTAACGGAATTCTTAAAACCTTAAATATTAAAAAACCTTAGTCTCTTAACAAGTTAAAATAAAAAATACTGCTTGATTTTATCGGGCAGTATTTTTTTTTATGAACAATAAATAATCAACTTAAGACCATTGAAAAACTCTGTTTTGCGTGCTTTTATCATCGTTTTAGGTTCTGTATGAACATAGTAAAGCGTTTTAAGCCTCAAAAGCCCCCAAATCAACTGACAGGCAAAGTCAGCCGTTGGATTTATTCGTGTTTTTTGGAGTGTCTTCCTAACTAAAGCCACTTAGAGACCATTTCACAATAGTCTCATTTGTTGGCTTTAATTAATTTTAAATTTATAAGCATATTCCTGTGAATTTATTTTACTTATTCGATATTCAACGGGAATTTTGTTAACATCATATGAAATTCGACAAACCATCAACAAAGGTTCGTTTGGTTTTACGTTTAAGCGTTGAATATCAGACTCATCAGGCATAACCGCAATCATTTGTTCTATTGCATGGCTTATACGAATTCCAAACTCTTTTAAATAAAAAGCATAAACGGTATTTGGCAAGGTTTTAAGATTTTTAAGGGTATCCGGCGGAAAGGGGCTTGGCGAAAGATAAAGAGCCTCGTTTAACATAGTCTTTCCATTAAGAATTCTGATTCTTTCGGCAAACATAACGGAATCAGTGGGTTTAATTCTTAATTTTTCAGCAATATGAACAGGCGGAGAGAGTAACTCGGTTTTTAAAGTTTCGGTCGACGGAAAAATTCTTGTGTTATTCTTATCATACAAAAGATAAAATGGAAAAATCGAAGAAGTTTCGTCAATAGGGGCAACAATAGTGCCTTTTCCCTGTGCTCTGACGATATATTTTTCTAAAGTTAATTCTTCCAATCCTTTACGCAAAGTTCCTTGACTTACGCCATATTGTTCTGCCAACACAAATTCATTTGGCAAAAAGGTATGAGGAGGCCATTCTCCGGCAAGGATTCTACTAAGAATATCGTTTTTTACTTGAAGATAAAGAGGAATAAAATTAATTTTTTTCATAATATCTTTTTCTGACCTGCCTGTATATTACAATTGTTTATCAATTAAACAAATATGTAATATATAATATATATTATTAATTTCTCATTTAATCCGATTAAATGACTATGTATATAAAGTCAAGCTTTTAAACTTATTAAACCGATAAAACAACTTAAAATTATACAAATTAAATCAATAATTTATTTTAATATCTTTTAATAAAGACCATTACGAAACTCCATTTTACGTTCTTTTATCATCGTTTTATGCTTTTTAAGCTACAAAACCTAATCCTTTTACATAAAAATTAAATTTTCCCTTTATTTCTGGGATACCTCGAAGCCCACCCCAAGTTTTTTAATGCCCACCGGCAGGCAAAGCCCACCAGTTGCTTTTTATTAATGCGTGCTTTTTGGAGTGTCTTCATAACAAAAGCCACTTAGAAACTACTATGAATACTCTCTAATAAAACAAAGGAAGATACAAAAAGTATCTTCCTTTATAAAACAGAATCATATTTTTTAGTTAATAAACATCATAGGTAAGGCGGGAACATAGGTAATAAGGAACAATACGGCAATCATAATCGCCAAGAAAGGTAAAATCGCAACAGCAAGATCAGATAGCTTTGACTTACTTATAGAACTAGCGACAAAAAGGTTTACTCCAACCGGAGGCGTTACGAATCCAATAGCCAAGTTAACAACCATAATAACCCCAAAGTGAACAGGGTTAACACCAAGTTTTACAACGATAGGCAGTAAAATCGGAGTTAAAATTAATATCGCTGCTAAGGCTTCCATAAAAGTTCCAACAAATAAAAGAAATAGATTTATCATTAACAAAACCAATATCTTATTATTGGTAATACTAAGAATAAGCGTCGCCATAGCATCAGGAACACTTTCAATAGCCATAATATTTCCAAATAAAGTCGCCATGGCAATAAGAATAATAATAGCCGCCGAAGCTGCACCGGCTTCTTGTAAATATTCAAACAGTTTTTTAAATGATAACTCTCTATAAAGAAACATACCGGCAATAAAACCATATAATGAACCTACTGCCGCCGCTTCAGTCGGAGTCATTATTCCGCCGTAAATACCACCAAGCACGATAACCGGAACAAGCAATGCCCATTTTGCTTCCCAAAAAACTCGAATAAATTCTTTAGTATTTTTTTCACGGGCAACCCCAAGCCAACCCTTTTTCTTGGAATAAAAATAAGCGTAGATCATAAGCCCCAAACCTGTGAGAATTCCGGGAATAATACCGCCCATAAAGAGTTTGCCTATAGATTCTTGTGCCGTTACCCCGTAAACAACAAAAGGATTACTCGGAGGAATCATAACCCCTATCGCACCCGCCGCCGCAACAACGCAACTTGCAAAGTATTTATCGTAACCTCGTTCGATCATTGCGGGAATAGTAATCATACCAATCGCCGCAACAGTCGCAGGACCCGAACCGCTGATTGCGGCAAAAAACATACTCGCACCAATACTAACTAAGGCTATTCCCCCCGGTAAACTTCCAAGAAGATAATCGGCAAGGTCAAGAATACGCTTAGAAAGCCCGCCTGCACCCATTAAAACCCCGGCAGTAATAAAAAACGGAATCGCCATAATCGGCATACTGTCTATTGAAGTAAAAGGAATTTGTGCCACATAATCTATAGGCAGGGTATCAGCTCCGACTATAGTTGCTAATGCGGCAAGCCCCAAGCAAATAGCGATTGGAACACCCAAAAACAACATTACCAAAAAATAGCCGAATAAAAGCCAAAGCACATTAATATCTTGAGAAAAAAAGACAGGCACACACAAAAGAACAAAAACCACAACACCTATACAACTATTTATAAAACCCGACTCTATAGCTTGTTTTACAAGATCTTGAAGCAAACGCAAACTCATAAGCCCAAAAGCAAGAGGCAAAACAAAGTAAGGAATATAATAAGGAATACGCAACGCAGCAGTATATTGGTGATATTCCAATTGCATACTCAGATAACTCAAGCTGGTATAAAAAATACATGCCGACATAAGCATAAAGGCTAAATCAACAACTATCCAACTTATACCCTGTACTTTAGGCGAAAGTTTATCATAAATGACGTCAACTCGAATACTGCTTCTTAAACGAATGGTTACGGGAATAGCCATGTATGATGCCCAGATATAAAGGAAGCGAGCTAGTTCCTCTGTCCAAACCGGAACTGTAATCCATGGAATAAATTTTGAAAAAATATAGCGCCCTAAAGATTGATAGACTATAAGCAGGATAGAACCTATAAGCCCTGTAATTATAATAGGTTTTTCAAGATTATTGTTTATATATGAAAAAAATGTATATACTTTTGAATGGTTATCTGTCCTTGTTGAAACTTGAGCCGGCTGCATCACACAAAACTCCTTGTGTAAAGGGTTACAACGCCCTGTCGCAGAGAGAAAACCCAATAGAAAAGAGAGCCGGAAACAAGCTTAAAACGTCTTAAGCCACTCTAAGACTATTGTGTAATAGTCTCTAATATTCCGAAAAACCTTTTCCCGTTTAACTATGCGTGGGTTTTTTTTGGTGGGCATATAAATTAATGCCCACCAATTTACAAGAAAACGATTATGCCGTTATATGGTTTTTATTTTTGAGTAGAAAGTAAAAGCTCTAACGCCTTTGGATCTAACTCTTTTTTAAACTCGTCCCAAACAACTTTGGTTTTGGTTTTAAGCTCTGCTCTTTCTGCATCAGATAAATCATGGAATTTAATTTTGGCATCAAGCATTGCTTTTTTAGAAGTTTCGTCTAAGTTTTCAGAAATTTTACGTTGCCAAGTTAAAGCTTCGGCGGCGGCTTCACGAAGAATCGCTTGTGCTTCCGGAGGAAGGGCATCAAAAGCTTTTTTGTTCATCATAAGAATATGCATACTATAGTTATGCTGTGAATCCATAGCATATTTTAAAACTTCTATGTGCTTTGCGGTAACTAAGTGTTCCCAGTTGTTACCCTCGGCATCAACAGTACCTTGTTGTAAAGCGGTAAAAGTTTCACCCCAAGATACAGGAGCAGGTACCATTCCCAAAGATTTTGCAACAGCAACTTCTATCGGAGAATCCGTAGTACGAACTTTCAAACCTTTCAAATCATTTAAGTTATTTAATGGTTTATTTGTTGAAACATAGTTGCGATATCCGTATTCGCTCCACATAATAGTAGTTAAGCCTATACGATTAGCAACAGTTTCAAAATATTTTCCGAGTTCACCTTTATCTAAAGCATTATAAAGGTTTTGTTGATATTCAGGTGAAGTAATATAAGGCAAATCAAAAACCATATATTCTCTAGCAAAGCTCGCCATATTCGGAGATGAACAAGAAGCCATATCCAAAGTTCCGCGTTGTACGCTTTCAAGGGTTGTGCGGTCGCTTCCTAAAACAGCATTGGGGAAAAGTTTAATTTGAATTTTATCGTTTGATTTTTCTTTAACGAGTTCAACAAATTTTTCATAGCCACGCACCATATTACTTCCATTAGGGCTTGGAGACGCAATACGCAATTTAATTGTTTTTCCTGTATAAGGTTCGGCTGCCATTAATGCACTAGCCGTAAAAAACGATAAAGCCACAACCAAAAAAGAAATCAGTTTTGTTTTCATAATACACCTATACAAATGGTTAAAGGTTAGTATTTTGGATGCACGTATACCGGAAAGTTTCATTCTTGTTGGGGCTTACTTTAGTAATACCCCAGTCGCAGGCTATTGTGTGTTATTTCATGTACTCAAGACATAAAACATAAGAGGTATATTCTTTAAGGAAGATACAAAAGACCTTCCTTAAAGATGAATGTTTAAAAAATATTAATCAATAAAAACCACAATTAAACTAATTAAAAAATTAGTATTTTGGATGCACGTATACCGGAAAATTCCATTTCTTGTTAGGATTTAACTTTGTAAGGCGCCAATCACAGGCTCTAGCGTGTCCTTCCATACCTTCAAGGCGAGAAAGACGAGAGGCGTATTCACTGACGGTGTTGCAGGCTTCAAGTGTTAATGGTTCTTGATAGGTTAAGATTTTTAAGTATTTATGAACGTTTAAACCACCGCTGAAATGTGCGGCTTTTTTGGTTGGTAAAATATGGTTAGGGCCGGCACATTTATCACCGTGTGTAACAGTGCTCATTTCACCCATAAACAAAGAACCGTAAGAAGTTAAATTAGCAAGCCACCAATTTAAGTCGTCGCACAATACTTCTAAGTGTTCCGGGGCGTAAGTGTCGCTTATTTTTATCATTTCTGCTTTATCTTTACAAAGAATTACTTCGCCGTAATCTTCCCAAGATTTTAAAGGAGTAGCAGGATCAGGCATATCGGCAATCAGTTTTGGCATTATTTCTATAACTTTTTCACCTAACTCACGTGAATCAGTAAAGAGCCAAACAGGAGAATTGGTGCCGTGTTCGCCTTGAGATAAAAGGTCAATCGCAACGGTCATTGGGTCGGCGTTTTTGTCTGCTAAAACAGCAATTTCGGAAGGACCGGCAAACAAGTCAATTCCACAAACACCTTCACCCGCCAAAATTGCTTTACATTCAGCAACATAAGCGTTTCCGGGACCTGTGATAATATTGGCTTTTCTTCCTGTAAAAAGACCATAAGCCATGGTTGCAACCGCTTGCACGCCACCCATTTCCAAAATAATATCAGCGCCGGCAATATCCATTGCGTAACAGACAGAAGCGTCTATGCTATCGCCACGAGGAGGAGTGGCGGCAACAACGAATGGAACGCCGGCAACTTTAGCAGTAACAATACTCATCAAAGCTGAGCAAGTATGTGCAAAACGTCCACCGGGAATATAACAGCCGGCAACGTCCATAGGAACGACTTTTTGTCCGGCACGCACACCCGCAGGAGTAACAATATCAAAATCTTTAATGCTGTCTCTTTGTGCTTGGGCAAAAGCTAAAACTTGCTCATAAGCAAAACGAATATCTTTTTTTTGCTCTTCGCTAACCTTTGCAATCAGTTTAGCTTTTTTCTCAGGAGAAAGGACAAAATCCTGATCCCATTTATCAAACTTTTTAGCAATCTGACGTACAGCTTCTTCGCCATTAGCACGAATATCTGCCAAAATTTCTTCTACAACTTTACGAGCCGTGTTACTAAACTCTTCGGCTGAAGTGCCTGCTTTTTTTAAATATTCCATTTTCTTTTTCCTAAAAAACTTTTAAAGGTTAATAATCATTGACATAACCACCTATAATAAAAAGTCTTTTTAAAGACTTTACAAATCATTTTTTAGAGAACGTTTATTAGGCTTTGAGATAATACTCTCGCTTAAGTCTTATATAAGATATATAATACAAGATTGTCAAGCATATTTGTGAAAACTTTCTCGAAGTATAAAAAAATAAAAAAAATCATGACCGAAACAGTAAATAAATCCTGTTAAATCGGTCATGATCAGAGACTATTTAATAACAATCTCGTAATAGTTTCGCAATAATCTCCCAATAATCTCATAGTGGCTTTCGTTAGAAAAACACTCCAAAAACAAAATTAAAGCTGTGAACTTATCGTTTTAAATTTTAACATAAAAGCTGTTTTGCTTTTTTAGAAATCTATTTGGAAGCAATATTTTTTAAAAGTGCCTTTATGTCTTTATTTGTTGCATAATCATAAGGTGTTTTATCAAAATTATTGCTATATATTTTTGCTCCATGTTTGAAAAGCAACTCAACCAGAGCTTTGTTATTCTGTAATGCCGCAAGGTGCAAGGGGGTAGAAAGCCCTCTATCTAATGTCGCATTAGGGTCAGCACCATTTTGTATGAGTCTTTCGGCAAAAGCGAGATTGTTTGTCACTATTGCTGCGTGTAGTGGTGTACCATTTGTAGCCCATACATCCCACCCCTCATCATAAGACCCAGTCCATGCTTTATTTCCACGACTATCAGACCAGATGTGACTTTTAAACTCAAGGTCGGGCTTTCCTTGCATTAAAAGTTCAAACATCTTCGTATCGTTATAAAGTACAGCCCCAATCACATAAGAAGTAATAAACTTTTTTTTGTTGCTATCAGTAACCATAAAGCCTTCTTTGTTAAGATTCGCACCGGCTTTTATAAGAGTAGAGGCTATATCATACTGATCCATTTTAAAAGCTACTCCAAGTGGAGTTTCACCCTTATCACTCGCTTTATCAATTGGAGCACCACAGGCGAGCAGGGCTTTTACGGTTTTTTCATCTTTTGATGCAATCGCCATATGCAAAGGGGTTACGCCTGACCTTACGACATCAATATCCATGCCTTTTGCCAGTGCTTCTTTAATAGTTTTTTCATCACAACCCTTTTCACAGACGTTAAACAAAGTGGGTTCATCTTTGCCTGCTACTTTTAAAAAAGCGATTTCGTCTTTTGCTTTATCCAAAAAATTCTTATGTAAGAAGTCATAAGGGATTTTTCCATCTTTATTTTGAATTTTAGGGTCTGCACCAAGCTCTTTTAAGATAGGAAGATTTTTTGTAAACATCGCAATTTGTTGCTCATCATAATAGTCCGACCTATCTCTTGATGCAATAACAAATAGCATAAGTGGTGTATTACCGTCTTTATCTCGTGCATTAATATCTACCCCTGCCTTAATAAACAGTTCAAGGTCTGGCTTTGAAAGTACCCTTGCGTTGCTTAAAGAGTGTAAAGGATTTCTACCTTTGTTATCAGTCGCTTTAATGTCTGCTCCGTTAGCAAGCAAAAACTTAACTGCCTTTTGACGTTCTGTTACGCCTTTTTTATAATCGTCATCTGCTTCAAAGCGAGTGCGTGGAATATCAGAGCTTTTTGCAATCATTAAAAAAGGCGTATTACCGTCTTTATCTCGTGCATTAATATCCGCCCCCGCATCAATTAATAACTTTCCGCAGGTCGGAAGCTCTACACTTCGCCACTCGGTGAGGTCATGCAAGGGAGTGTTTCCAAACTCATCTTGAACTTTAGCGAGTTCCTTCTTTTTATCAAGTGCAAGCAAGGCTTTAATTACTTTAGCATTACCATTAAAAGCTGCCTTGTGGATTGCCAGCTCTCCTGTGTCATCTGTTGCGTATATATCAGCTCCATTCTTCAAAAAAAGATTGGTCAGTGTGTCTGTTGGAGTTTCGCCTTGGTATTTTCCTTGGCTGTCAAAATCAATTGCCGCAAACAACAGAGGTTCAGTGCTTCCCATTTTGCGTACAGTTATGTTTATGTTGTTCCCACCTTTGATAAGGCGTTCAACAACCTTTGCACTCGGCTTAATTTTATTGGGGTTAAGCGTTCCACCATCAAAGCGAGAAAAATACAGCTCTATAAGATTGTATTTATCTGAAATTTTAGCATATTGTTTAGCATAATCAGGGTTAGCATCAAGCAGAGCCAAAAGAACAGCTTCATCAGGCACATAATATGAGCCTGTTTCTTGGTCTACCGCCCCACTAATGGCTACCACAAACGGGTTTAACTCCTTTGTATCAGTCAGGTAATAATCAGGCTTCCCTTTTGCCAATTCTTTAATAATGGCTGCCGCATTCGGATTGACTAAAATAGCAAGGTGCAAGGCCGTGCGTTTATTTAAGTTGCCTTGGGCGTTGATATTAACGCCTTCTTTGATAAGCAGGGCAATAACACGTTCATCTTTATTAAAAGTGGCGGCATCATGCAGGCAAGTTGTTTGTCCTCTGTCAGCATCAGGGATTTTAGGGTCTGCTCCTTCAGCTATAGCTTTTTTAACTTCGTCCAGAGTACCTGATGCACAAATTTTATAAAAACCTTCGGGGTGCAGTTTTTTTACGCCCGCTTGTTCCATGCGTTCACGTTCCATTTGGTTATAAACAGCTTCATATAAAATGGCTTCGGCGGCTTCACCCTTAAAAGCGAAAGCGTTATTGGAAAATAATAACACAAATAAAATACCAAGAGATAAAATACGCATTTGGGACTCCCAAAAAGTTTTTTTAGTTGATTTTTATGTCATCAACAGACAAGATTACAATCTGATCAAATTTAAAGGCTTCATATTCGCCCTTATCGTTAAAATCTAAACCATGACTAACTAAAAGCACAAGGCGAGTGGAATCAGGCGACCAAGCATGTTCAAGGATACGTCCGCTTTGGGGTTTCCAATCAAGTATTACCTCTCCATTTGTGGAATAAATTTTTATCTGTTTATCATCTTCGTTAATACTGGCGATATATTCACAATTTGGGCTTGAAAAACCATATTGCTTGGGATTAAAGCGAGATTCAACTTTGTTTAAAGTTTGCCATTTTTCATCATAAACTTCTAATTGATTTGAACATATTCTAAAGTCGACGTCTTGTCTCTCTTTAAGTTCGCCCCAACTATATAAAATCTTTTCACTCGGAACTTCAATAAGTTCAGCCGCATAAGCATCAGCAAGATAAACACCCTCTGTTAAAGGGCGACGACGCAAGATTATATTGCTTCCATTATATCCTGCAAATTTGTTTACGAGGTGATAAAGCTTATGTTCTTGTCTGGGTTCATATAAAACCTTTTGTTGTTTGGTTTTAAGGTCAACCATACCAAGCCCGATATTACCGCCATAATCACCATTTACTCCATCAGATAAAGCAAAAATTACCGTATTGTTCTCGCCATTTTGAGGTTGTGATAAATAACCAAAACTGGGGCGTGCTATTGTTTCATTCTTTAATGTGTCATAAGAGCGAATTTCATTCCCTGCCATTGTAGCGGCTAACATACGAAAACCGGAAATAGGCTTGACTTGATGTGCATAAAAAATCTCGGTTTGATTTTTTGAAAAAATCGGATCCCAACCATAATCAATCATTTGTTTACTTTTGTCTTTAATCCCTATTAAGGTAATTTCGGGATCTGCAAAACGTGAGTTTTTCTTGACTTCATCATCAAATTTCTTTAATTCGGCGTCCGACAACATTTCTGCCTCATGTCCATCGGGCAAATGACGCTTACGCACCAGTGTCAAAAATTTATTATCATTAGATAATTGCGGAGCATAAAGCTCATATCCGTCTTCATAATAAGACCAAATAACAGGGTCTGATTTTTTTGTTTCAGCACAAGCCAAAGAAGAAAAAAATAAACAAAAAAGAATGCAAAACATAGTGCAAGATAGGTTTTTCATTGTAATGCTCCTAAATATTTTAGTTATTAAGTAGTTATAGTGCAAATATTATAATTTTAATAAATCATTTTAAATTTTAACTTAAGCCTTCATCAACGCTTTATGTAAAATCTGCAAAAAAGATAAGCCATTACGTTCATCAGGTTCAAGATGGCAACCCTCACCCCATTCGTTCCACGCATTAATAAAAAAATATTGAGCATTTTCAGGAACTTTCTCTTTAGTATATTTAATGGTGTTTTCCAAGAAAAAGAGAAAAGCCCCAAGCGAGGTGTTTTCAAATAAGACGCCCCCACCTTTATATCTTGGCGAATTATCCCATGACGGAAATACACAACGAAAGCGAGTATAATCAGGAACGGCTTTTTGCAACATATTAGCAACAGTTGCAGGATAATCAAAGACACGAGGTTTTTGTTCCGGCGGGGAAATTAAGTGGGTCATACGCCAATCCGGTGCAAACTCCAAAGCCGCATCAAAGCCATATTCTTGAGGTGAAACATCATGAGATAAAGCTTCGACCGCCACCAAATATAAATCGGCAAAACCCAAAGCTCTTGCCTCTCGTCGCCAAATTTCGGCATAACGTTGACAGTCTTCAACCAATTCGGGGCGGTATACAAGCAACATGGGTTTATTATCAACGCAAATATAGCGTTCATGGGTTAGATATGGCGTAATATCTTGTATAAATCTTACGGCGTGGGCTTCTGAATATTCTTGGGCAATAAGAACTTTTTTATCCATACCGTACCAAACCCGAGTCCAATTTTCGTTTGCCCAACACAAACAAAAACGGTTTTTAATCTCTTTACGCGAGATAATAGAACGCAAAGGTTTTTCCAACAAAGTTTTTCCGTTAAAATTATAATAATAATAACAAAAATTTTTAACCCCATAACGATAAGCGAGTTGATGTTGGCGTATTAAAAAGGCTTCGTCTGAAAGATCGTAATAACCGATTGACTTATGAGGAATATGCGGTTGATAGTGGCCGTTATATGACGGCTTTGCCTCTTTTACATTGACCCATTCCGTAAATCCCTTTCCCCACCAAAGATTATTTTCTTCTATTTCATGAAATTGTGGCAAGTATATGGCTATCGGTTCTACCATTAACACGCTCCTTAAAAGGTATTTACATTTCTCTTATTACAATAATAAAAATTTTTCACATTAAATCTCGGGCTTTCCAATCAGATTCATAGATACAATATTTAAAAATATTACATATAATAAAAAAGGATAGCAAACAATTAGTTTTAGCGACATTGTTTTTTTATTTATCAAACGAAAAATAAAAAAGATAACCCCACAATACAAGGTTACAAAGAGGTGGATTACAATCAAGCGAACTGTAATAGAATTAAACGAAAAGTTAATATCATTCAATACAATAAAAAAAAGCGGCAAGCACAATGCTGCTAAAGCCAAGATTAAACTGGCACTACGTTCGCCATATTTTTGCACATCTTTTTTGAGGAATTTTATTAAAACGAAGCTAAAGATCAAGCTTATGAGATAAGGAATAACTGTTATAGAAGAATAGAGAATATATTCAAATAGATCAAAGAAAAAACCTAAACGCATTCCGTCTTTAGATTGCAGAGGGGGCAAGGCAAAAAAGAACAAGACACACATTATGAATATTTTCAAAAGATTAAACTTAAGAGCCACTTTAAAACTTTTCGTAATATTCACATAAAAAAACATAGAAAAAAGACCGACAACAACAATAACAGAAGCCACTAACCCCACTAGCCCTTCAACGTCTGACATTTTAAAACCCCACTGTCTGTTTATAGCTTTCTATATTTAGACTATTGAACAAGAGTCTCAGAGCAGCTTTCGTCAGAAAGACACTCTTTTTTACAGAAAAATTAACTTTCCCTTTGACTTGGCTATAAGCAAACAATGCTTACTGTTTTTTTATGTTTTTGCCGTCCATGGCATTATTGTCTTTTAAGATTCTCGCATCATTTGCACTAATGACGTTAACTTGAATTGTCGCCGCCCTATCAAAAACACGATAAAAAACAAAAGTAAAAGGAATGCTGGTATTTGGCAAGACTACGGAATTATTTTCCAAAATAGTGGCTGTGCTGTTAAGATATGCCTCAAGGTCTTTTTCGTCCATGACTGAAAGTTGAAACATAGTGGCCGTTGTTCCGGCAAATTGCTCTTTTTTGGCAAGGACTCTACCTTCGGCATCAAGCAAAGAGGCAACTAAACGAATATCGCTTTTGGGCATGGGAAAGTTGTTGGTTACTGTTCCGGTAACAACAAAAATCTTACCCTTGACGGTTGATGATGCCGCTCCTGAATTTCCGATTTTAGTCTGAGGCGGTACATTTTTTTCGTTGGCAACTACAAATTGATGTTCTATTTTTACCTCAAATAACTTGAGACGTTCTCTTTGTTCGGCGAGGGCCGCTTCATAAGCAGCTCGTTGTTGTTCTCTATACCAAAAATATCCGCCAATCCCGATACACACGATTAAAATCATGGCAAAAGCCCCGATTTTTCCCCAAGGAATTTCTTTCTTTTGAGCTAAAGGGGGAATAGGCTCTGCATTTTGACTTGGCGGTTGATAGTCATTTTTTGTAGAAAGTTTGGTATTACCCTTTGAACCTGCCGCAGGCTCTCCGTAAATCAACGGAGCTTCTTCTTCGTTGAGATCAAAATCTAAATCATTAGCAGACTTCCTGTTCGCTCGTGTATTTTCTGCTTCCAGATTTTGGGCACTCATTTTAAAGGCACGATTTGCCAAACGCTCACTGGCTTTTTGTTGCTCCAGCATTTCACTTTGCTGTTCCGGAGCGTGAAGAATAGGTGGGTTCTTTTTTGAAGAATTAGGATCTATCTCATCAAAAAGGTCTCCAAAATCCGTACCGCTATCGTCTACAAGATGGGAAAAAGGGTCATCAGCCATAGTACTTGGCTTTTGAGGCGGAGTAACTTCCTGATTTTTCGGTTGATTGACTAAAGCATCAAGCTCATTATCATCAATCACATTATTCTGGGCTGAACTTTGGGTTGGGCTTGGAGTTGAGTTTTGGGCGGAAACAGGTTGGTTAGGGCTTTTTGATTCACCAAAAAGGTCATCGAGTTCATTGTCTAACTCGTCAATCGCACTACCTGTAGGTTGTTTTTGTTCTATCTCTTTTTCAGAATTAGTTTGATCAGAAACAGGAACTTGGGGTTCTTTAGAATTGTCCTCACCAAAAAGTAGGTCTTCTAAGTTGTTATCCGCTTGTTTTTTAGGCGGCGGCGTATTATAATCAGGTTCAATAGAAAAAACTTCGGAACATACAGAACAACGAGCTTTAGCCCCAGGGCGAACCTGTTCGTCCGGTAATTTATATTTAGTTGAACAATTTGGACAAGCTACAATCATCTGTCTACCCGAAACTATATTTTATAAAGGTTTAGTTTGATAATTTGAGGTCATAAATCGCCGGAAGGTGGCGATATTTTTCGGCATAATCAAGACCATAGCCAACAAGAAAACCGTTTGCCTTATCAAAACCAACAAAGTCAACTTTAACTTCGTTTTCTCTGCGTTCTGTTTTACTGATTAAAGCAACCAGTTTTAAACTTTTGGGGTTACGCACTTCCAGTTGTTTTAACAAAAAGTTCATGCTTAATCCACTATCAACAATATCTTCGACTATTAAAACATGCTTATCTTGAATATCGATTTCTAAATCTTTAATAAAATTTACATGACCCGAAGAACTTGTACTTTTTCCGTAACTGGCAATACGCACAAAATCTAACTCAATGTTACCTTCAAGGTGGCGAACCAAATCGGCAAAAAACAAAACTGCCCCTCGTAATACACAAACAACAAGCAGTTGTTCGTTTGCCTTTAACGCCTCACGATAATATTCGTTAATATTTTTTGCAAGCTCATTTATGCGTTCGTCAATTTGTTCTTTTGAAAAAACTACACTTAAGCTGTCTTTACTATTTTGCATATCGGTTCTTTTATCTGGTTTCTTTAGTTAATGTTTAGATTTTTTTAAGACAAATGTTTTTGTTTTGTCTTAAAAAGTGCCTTAGTTTAAAGATTAAAAATCATTGCAGTTTCATCGCATTCCGGAAACTTTGGACAATGTATGCAATCTGCCCATATTTTTTGAGGTAATTGATCTTTGGTAATTTCTTTAAAATTTAATTTGTTAAAAAAGTCTACTTGATAAGTCAAAGTAAAAACTCTTTTTAATTCAAACTCTTTTGCTTCTTTTATACAATGTTCAACAAGTTTTCGCCCCAAACCCAGTTTTTGATAAGACTCATCAACGACTAAAGAGCGAACTTCCGCACTATCTGACCAAGTAATAGAAAGTGCAACGCAGGCAATAATCGGTTTATCGGCTTCTGTTTCAACAACAACAAACTCTCTTAAATGATGATATAACTGGTTTAACGGGCGTGCCAAAAGTTTTCCTCTGGCGGCTGATTCCATCAATAAGGCATGTATTTGTTTTACATCTTTTATTTTTGCTTTACGCAATATAAAGTTTGAAGAATTTATTTCTTCTTTATTGACCAAGATATTTCTCCACCAAGCTGTTTAACTCTTGTTCAGACATCATTCCTTCATGGTCTTTAACCAATTTTCCGCTTTTATCAAAGATCAAAAGGCGTGGAATAGCGTAAAGATTCCATTTTTCGGATAAGTCGTTTTGAGCAAGAAAAATAGGATATTTCGCCCCTAATTTTTGCATAAACGGTAAAACTTCTTCCGTCTCTTCATCAACAGACAGGGCAATAACTTTAAGTTTGTTTGCCGGATGTTTAGCAAAAAGTCTTTGTAAAACCGGTATTTCCGCTTTACACGGAGGACACCAAGTAGCAAAAAAGTTTACCAAAACCACTTGACCCTTTGAGTTTGCCAAAGCTTCGTCAAATTGTGCCAAGCTCATTGATTCCGGTTCAGCGGCAAAAGACTTTGTATAACTCATCAAACTTATACTCAAGATACTCATAAAAACAAAAAAGACTGTTAGGCTCAATTTATGAACACGTTGCATGTTGCACCCCGAATGATTTTTAGGTTAATTTTTTATATTTAATAATTTTTGTGCCAAGCGAACAGCATCAACCGCATCGGTAGAGTAGCCGTCAGCTCCTATGCTTTTGGCAAAGTGTTCGGTTACAACGGCTCCACCAATCATAACTTTAATAGATAATGCTTCTTTTTGCAAGAGGTCTATGGTTTCTTGCATACGCACCATCGTTGTTGTCATCAGAGCCGACAACCCGATTATTGCCGCATTTTCTTCTTTGGCTCTTTCAACTATGGTTTTGGCTTTAACATCTTTACCCAAGTCTATAACATCAAAACCGTGGTTACTAAGCATTAATTGCACGATATTTTTTCCTATATCATGAATATCGCCCTCAACCGTGGCAATAACTATGCGTGGGCGTGCTTGATGTGCACTTTCTTTTTCAAGCAAAGGTTTAACCTTAGCAAAACCGGCTTGCATTGCCTCTGCGGAACGGAGCAGTTGTGGCAAGAAATATTCTTTCTTTTCATATTTTCTGCCAACTTCGGTAATTGCCGGAATCAGTTTTTGATTGACCAGAACATATGGTTCTATTCCGCTTTTAAGCTCTTCTTCCAAAAATCTGAGAGTGGCTTCTTTATCACCTTTAACAACAGCCTCAAAAATATTTTGCGGGCCGACTTTAGGCGACTTTAAGTTATCATTTCCGAGATTAAGCGTATTATTTTCCGCTGTCCATGCACTGTAACGCTCGATAAACCTCTCTGCTTGCGGGTCTTTATGAAGCAAAAGGTCTGTTCCGGCTATAACTTCTCTAATTCTCGAACTGCTCGGATTAGCGATACAGGCACTTGAACCGGCACCGGCCGCCAAGGTTAAAAAGCTTGAATTAATTAACTCTCTGGCGGGTAAGCCAAACGAAATATTTGAAAGCCCCATCAGCGTTGGCAATTTTAAAGTTTGAGAACAATAACGCACAAATTCCAAACAACTTTTGGCGGCTTCGGGTTTTGATGAAACCGCTAAAACAAGGGCATCAACAATAATCAACTCTTTCGGGATACCGAGTTTTTCGGCATTCTTCAAAAAGTCTTCAAGAATATTAATACGTTCTTTGGCTGTCTCAGGCAGTTTACGCCCTTTCAACGGTAAAAAGATAAAAGGGGCTCCCAAGTCTCGACATAAAGGACCAAGACGTTCGAGTTTACCCTCTTCAGCACTAATAGAGTTGATTAAAGGAGAAGCGGGATAAAGCTTAAGAGCGGCTTCTATTGCCGAAATATTTGAGCTATCTATACATAACGGAGTATTAAATTGCGAAGAAAGCCTTTGTACCAAAGAGGGCAAAAGATGGGTTTCGTCTACCTGAGGTGCCCCAACGTTGACATCAAGCACTTTTGAATCTGCTTGTATCTGTTCTTCGGCATATTTTATTGCTTGAGTAAATTCGCCCGCCTGAAGTTCAGCCGTCAGTTGTTTTTTGCCTGTGGGGTTTATGCGTTCGCCAACACAAACAAAGGGTAAATCTAAACCAACCTGAACTAAATTAGTCCGAGAAGTTAAAGAAATACGCCCTTCAACTTTTTGACGCGGAATAAGCGGAATTTCTTTAGCGGCGTTGTATAAGGCGGCGATATGTGCCGGAGTTGTTCCGCAACAACCACCGAGTATTTCCGCACCAAGTACGCCAAACTCTTTGGTTAAATCGGCAAACTCTTCGGGAGTCAGGTTAAAAACGGTTTTCCCGTCAACAAGTTCGGGTAAACCCGCATTAGGTTGAATTATAACCGGAACTGTCGAATTTGCAATCACACTCGTTGCAACATTATAGATTTCTTTTGGTCCGGCACTACAGTTTGTACCTAAAAAATCTACGCCCATGTTACACATAGTAGCAACAAAAACTTCCGGAGTTGAACCCGTTAAAGATCTATTCCCTTCAAAGGTCATGGTTACACCGATTGGAATTGAATCTTGAAGGCTCATACCCATATCTTGACACAAAGTACGAGCGGCAAAAATAGCGGCTCTTGCTTCGCTTATATCAATTTGGGTTTGGATCATCAAACAATCTGCTCCGCCTTCGATTAAACCTCTGGTCTGTTCCCGAAAAACATCAACGAGTTCTTCAAAACTTAAATCACCAAGCGGTTTAAGAAAGTGTCCTGTTGGTCCTATATTCCCGGCAACAACAAGTTTGCGACCGCTACGAGAAAATTCTTCATCTGCAACTTCTCTCGCCAAGGACGTAAGGCGTTTATTAACTTCAACAACATTTGTTCCGGCAGGTAATTTTAAACGGTTCCCGCCAAAGGTATTTGTAGTTAAAAAGTCCGCTCCGGCTCTGGCGTATTCTCGGTGTATTTGTTTTAATATTTCGGGATTTTCCAAACAAAAAAGTTCAGGCCCCGCCCCCGGAGGCAGACCCCGACTTTGAAGCATAGTTCCCATAGCACCATCAAAAAAGAGGCGTTTTCCGCTTTTTAAAATTTCTCTGAGTATTCGCAAGATAAGCTCCGTAATTTATTGTTAGAAATAAGTTAATATCTGAGTAAAAATTTAGTTTTTAATAATAAGATTTTTAATTAAACATGTCTTTTGGATTAATTATAATTTTCAAAATTAAAAGGCAAGGCACATTGCAGGTTTTTTTCTTGATTTTGCTCAAGAAGGTTGGTCTGAGTTTCCAAATTTTGTCTTAGAGCTTGCGGAGTTTGTTCGGCTTTATAAACCGAACGCTCCAAACTCTTTAAATATTTGCTCCAACCCGTCTCTGTTTCGGGAATAGTATTTAATGCGGTTTTTACTTGATCCATTTTTGCATCAATATTATCGGCATAATGCAAAATCAAGGCTTCGGCTGTTTGCGGCAATTTTGGAGCACCAAATTCGTAATAACCGTGGTGGCTTAAAATTAAGTGTTTTAAATGTAATGCCAAGGCTGTTTCCAGACCAGATTTTTTTAGAAATGGTTCAAGTTTTTCTATAATAATCTGAATATGCCCTATTAATAAGCCTTCGTCGGTATACTCATTGCTTAACCCACCGCTCATTTCCCACATTTTCCCAAGATCGTGGCAAATAGCCCCCGCCAACAAAATTTGCTTATCAAGTTGAGGATATTGTTCGCTGATTTTTAAACATAATTTAGTAACAGACAAGGTATGTTCAAGTAATCCTCCGGCAAAAGCGTGGTGCATACTTTTGGCTGCCGGGGCTGTTTTTAAAAGCCGTGTAATTTCTTCGTCTTTTAAAATTAAAAGCAGGAATTTTTTTAAAGGTTTATGATAACAATAAGTTTTGCATAATTCTTTTAGCTCTGTCAACATTAGTTCAGGATCTTGAGTCGAACTTTCGATAAAGTCAGCTAAATTTATTTGAGCTGTTTCCTCTTCGGATAAAAAAGCCAAAGCTTCAATATTTAAGTCGATCTTATCTCTGTAAGTAGTCGATTTTGCTTTTATTTCAACGATTTGTCCAACAGGCAACTCGCTAAACGCTGAACTGAGCGGACTCCATATTTTCCCTTCGATACTACCTGTTGCATCTTTTAACTCTATACGCCAATACATGCCGTTTTTGGCTTGTGCCTGTTCTGCTTTAGAAAGCAAGAATATACTGAAAATATCTTCATTTGCTTTGATTTCATTAATATATTTTTTTTCAGTTGTAAGAGGCATATCTACTCCGCAAAAATAAAAAAGTATCATAAACGTTGTCAGTTTATAATACTTTTTTGATTATGAAAATATAAAAATTATTCAATATTTAGATCAATAGGTTTGGGAAGAGTCGGGTTTAAAAGCAATTCGGCGGCCGTATAAGTTTGGCGTTTATTTTTTTCAGGCTCTATAACAAACAAAGTTCCCGGGTTAAGCTGATAAAAAGATTGGTAATCAGTGGCACTCGGCGTAACGATATTGCCGTTTGCGTCTACCATTAAGGCGGCTCTTATTTCAAGTTCTTTTTCGCTAACCGTACGAGCCAAGGCACCTTGTAAAGCGGAAAGAGTCAGCTCTTTTTGAGCATTTTCCACATTACAGCCAATATAAATATTGCCCGTAGCCGTTAAGACGGCGGCACCCATATTCTTGTTGGAAAATGGAGCATAAGCGGCAAGACTCGCCTCTTTGGCTTTATCAATCAAGGCTTTTATTTCTATTTCATTTAGCTCTTGAACAAACCAACGACGATAAAGTTGGTTATATTCGCCACTTTTAACTACTTCGTCCATTCTATCGTTGACAAACTTTAAAAGATCGGGGCGTTCTTTTGAAATGGCAAAACGCATATCAGTAAAACCAAAAGGCGTTGAAACCGTTGTTACCGCCGTTATATTTAATTTTCGCAACATAAAATATGTGCTTTCTCGAGGGCCGCAATAAGCGGCAACATCGTCATTGGCAAGAGCAAACAAGGCGTCGGATTTTGTTGGATAAAGCTTAATGTTTATTCCGCCAAAATCTTCAAGCAGGCGTTGTTGATAAGAGCCTTTTTCAACCGCAACCGGCTGACCTCTTAAAAATGTTAGATTTGGAATTCGGTTATAAACCTTAGTAAAGGCGACTATACTTGTTCTAAAAGTTGGTTCTTTTGAAAAATAAAATAATTTGGCTCGTTCTTTGGTTTCAACCATGCCTGAGGTAATTTGTATTTTCCCTTCGGCGAGTTCCAATTGAACCATATTCCAATTTAAGGGGCGATAAAAAAGTTTTGCCCTATCTTTAAATAAAAGTTCGAGTAGCTCTACTTCAAAACCCGTTGCTTTTCCACCCGGATTTTCAAAAGAAAAAGGAGGAAACTCACGGTCAAAACCATAAACAACACGAGGTAAACCCCCGAGCTTGCTGGCTCCCGCTTGTCCTTGCAAGGTTGTAATTTGGGGTGCGGTTTGAGCAGACAAGAAATTAGGCAAGGAAAAAAAGAACGATACAAGACTTAAAAGTAAGATACTTGTTTTTAGATAAAACGGCAAATAACTATTTTTATACATAAAACCTCTCATAACCGTGGTCGTAGCTTTAAAAAACTATTTAATATACAGAGGAATGTTGGTAAACACTTCTCGTGTAAAGGTAATCATTTTATCCATAATCCAAGGAAAGCTAAAAAGCAGAGCCAAAAAGATACAAATAATTTTGGGAATAAACGTTAAAGTCATCTCTTGTATTTGGGTCGCCGCTTGGAAAATACTAACAATAAGCCCAACGATAAGACCTATTCCCAACATAGGCAGAGAAATTATCAAGGCGAGTTCTATAGATTGCCTGCCAAAACCAATAACAAAATCTTGAGTCATTATTGACCTCTTTTTTAAATAAAAAACAAAGTCATAAAATAAAGCTGTTTACCAGCGAACCAACCAACAAGTTCCAACCGTCGACCATAACAAAAAGTAAAAGTTTAAACGGCATGGAAACCATCATCGGCGGCAACATCATCATACCCATAGCTAAAAGGACACTCGAAACAACCATATCTAAAATTAAAAACGGTATATAAATCAAAAATCCGATAGTAAAACCTGTTTTTAACTCACTAATAACAAAGGCAGCAGCCAACATTAACGTTGGTACTTCATTTTTGTTTTTTGGATTTTCCATTTTGCTTATTGCATAAAAAACAGCCAAGTCGTCTTCGCGAGTCTG
This sequence comes from Desulfovibrio litoralis DSM 11393, assembly GCF_900143255.1. Taxonomy (NCBI): domain Bacteria; kingdom Pseudomonadati; phylum Thermodesulfobacteriota; class Desulfovibrionia; order Desulfovibrionales; family Desulfovibrionaceae; genus Desulfovibrio; species Desulfovibrio litoralis. The sequence goes on along the minus strand of NZ_FRDI01000009.1, from coordinate 65,324 downwards.
TTTAAACATAAAATCTCTAAGCGGAGCTTCGGCTTTTGGAAGGGCCTCGGCAAAGCTGAGTCGCTCTTCAAGATATGGCTGAAGAGCTTCGTTGTTTATTCTTTTGCCAACCGGCAACATAATCACGAAAGTCATAAAAATCGCAAGACTGGCTAAAACTTGGTTTGGTGGAAGTGTTTGCGTTCCAAGAGCTTGGCGAACAAAGTGAAATACGATAATTATGCGTGTAAAACTAGTAACCGTCATAACAATCGCAGGAGCAAGCGACAATACAGTTAAAGCAAACAAAATTTCCAAAGACATGGAAACCTTTTCAGGTTCTGTAGCATCACCCGCCATAAAAAGCTTTAGCATATCAGACGGAGCCGCCAAGGCATTGGAATTTAAGATTAAACAGACAAAACTTGAAACAAGAAAACACATTAAAAGATGCACTTTATGTATTTTGATCAGCTGGTACAGCGAATTTAATTTTAGCCTGTATAATTTCATTGTAATATTCTTTATATTTATCGTTTTGATGGGTTTAATTAATGATAATATAAAACAATCTTTTAGTCTATTGTGTTAACTATTATTTATATCTCAAGATTATTTGCGGTTTGCTTTTTCTTACTTGTATTTTGTTTTGGAGTTTCATCAAGATCGCCATAAACTTCACCAAGCATGTTGATATTTGTATCACTAAGTCCAATTAAAAACATCTGTTCTTTTGCACGAAGCAAAACAATATTCTTTTTTGGACCAACGCTAATACTTTCAATTAGTTCAAGGTTGCTTGCTTTATTTTTGTAAGCCTTAAACTTGCCTACTCCGTATCTTTTAACAAACCAAAGACAAAGCAAAAGAACCGTTAAAAGAAAAAAAACAGCCCCTATTCCCTTTAAATAAGCACCCCATGTAAAAGTTAAGTCAGTGGCGTTATTGCTTGGGTCTTGGGTTTTTGTTTTAATCTGAGCTTGGGTTTGAGCTTGAACTTGAGGTTGAATATTCTGGGCTTGAGAGGCCGGTTGAGAATAAGCGTTATTTTGGTTATATTCCCCATTTTGTTGAGAGGAATAAGTTGTATTCGAGCCAACTTGATTTTGGGAATAATTTTGTTTCAAATTGCTTGGTTCAATATAATTAGGTTGGGCTTGGGTTAAATAAATATTTTCCGCAAGCACGGGCGAAGAAAAAAGCACGGATAAAAACGTCGCACACAAAAAACAACTAAGATTATATTTAAACAGGTTTGTCATATTTTATATCGCAATCTTGTTAAAAAAAATGTTTAACCGCAACGGCGGTTGTTTAAAATAAATTGTTCAGACAGTCAGTTATCTGAATCAGCCTGAACAATACAACTAATTTAATTTAGATTCAACCATTAAAGAATGCTTCGCTTGCCACTATTCAGCTTTAAATAAAAAGCCAACTAGTACGCTTTTTTAAAAGAAAAAAACATCGAGGCAAACCCACGTTTATTATCCAAGTTGCTTTACTCTTTCCATAGGGCTGATAATATCGGTTAGGCGAACGCCAAACTTTTCGTTAATAACAACGGCTTCGCCTCTGGCGACCAATTTGCTGTTAACATATATTTCCAAAGGTTCACCTGCAAGTTTATTTAGCTCAACCACAGAACCTTGACCAAGTTGTAAAAGTTCATTGATTAATAAACGAGTACGCCCAAGTTCAGCAGAAACATCAAGCGGAATATCCAAGATAAAATCTAACTCACGCCTGCCGCTTTCGGCTTTAGGGGAACGCGCTTCTTCGGTTAAGTCTTTAAAAACGGCATCAGAAGCTGATGCGGCTAAGTTTTGTTTTACCTTTTCTTCTTTAATGACTTCCTGCTCGTCGGTTGCCAGAGCCGCCGCCCATTCGGCCGCTAATTTGTCATTTTCTTCTTCGCTATTTTCTCCGGCTTTGGCGTCTGCTTCTGCAGCGAGGGCAAAAGGATCTAATTCTTCATTTTCTGCCATGAGCTTCTCCTATATAATCAGGGTGGTTATTTTTGGGTTATTATTGCCGTTTTATAAAATTTAACAGCCTTAAAAGTATCTTTGTCAATAATATTAAAGAGTCTTAAGGCTACTGAATAATAAATTCGGTAAAGTAGACATCTTTTACTTTTGAGCCACCTAAAACAAGGTTAACTCTTTCTACTATTTCACTTTTTAATAAAACTTTACTCTCAGGCATGGCAAGATCAGCATAAGACTTGCTCGACAAGAGCATGTTAATGGTGTCTTTAATGCGTGGCATAAGTCTGGTTATATCGTCTTTTACGCCGGAACCGACAACATCAATGTCCATACTAAGTTTAATAAAACGTCTTCCTACCGGGTCTTGAAGGTTAACAACAAAGGTAGGCAAGGTAACTATTGAGGTTTCAAGAGTGTTTGCATTTTTATTGTCTTTAGCTTCACCGGTACTGCCGGTACTGCCACCTGGGGCATGTCCGCCTTCGGTTGCAACGCTTTCCGTTTTATTGATAATCGGCAATAAAAATTTCCAAGCGGCAAAGCCACCGCCACCAAGTAGGGCCAATATTACCAAAATTATAATAATAAACTTGCCTTTACCTGATTTTTTTTCTTTTTCATTTTCAGCCATCTTACGCTCCTTACCTATATGATTTGGTATTTTATTCAGTAATTATCAAAAGTATTAAGTATACTAAACAATAAAACGCTATTTAACAATCATATTTTTTATGTTTTTAAAGGCTAGGTATAGCGTCCTAACCATTGTGTTGTTTTTAATAAAACTTCAACTCTATTGTTTTTAATTTTGTTATCGGAACCATCGTTAGGGAACAAGGGTCTGTCCGCTCCGTATCCGCTAACAGAAAAACGAGCCGGTCTATGCCCCTTAAGCAAAAAATGTTCCAAAACAGATAAAGCACGAAAACCAGACAGCTCAAAACTGTTAACATTAGGGTAGGTTGTATTGTCCGTATGTCCTGATATATTCACGTCTGCGGTAGAAAAGTTAAGTACGTCGGAAACCGTATTTAAAACCTCTCTTGCAACGGGTGTAAGGGTATAAGAACCATCTTCAAAAACCAACCTGTCTGTCAAGGCTATGACAATTCCTTCGGGGTGTTGTAAAATTTCTATATCGTTCAGGGCTTCTTTTCTGTTGATAGTAGGAGGAAGATTTACATCAGGCAAAAGTAAATCTTTCAGCTTGTCTTTGTTTTTCATAATAGTTTCAGGGTCTTCAAGAATCTCTTTAACAACCTTAATACGTGTGCTTGGAGTTGCTCCGCCTGCGGCTCCGATTTGCTGCATACCAGGGGGAGCAAGGCTTATCCGAGAGATAATCTCGTGATCCATACTCGACATACTAAGAAGTAAAACGAAAAAAGTTAAGAGTAAAGTAACTAAATCTGAAAAGGTAACAAGCCACGCATCACTGGCTTGAGAGTCTGCTCTCTTTTTTTTTCTTGCCATTTATTTCGTGCCTCGCATATTTTGATCGCCAAGGCTTTGATCAATATTTTTCTGAGGTTGAGGTGGCATAGTCAGTTTAAATTCAAAATCTTTAAAGCTGAAATTTTCAGGAACGGGAGTATCTGTTGTCAAACTAGTCATTTTCTTTGCCCATTCCAAATTGCGTTTATCAAGAACAATATCTACACGACGGTTTTTTTGACGCTCAAAAGCTCTATGCATATCATATCTTGGTCTATATTTTCCAAAAGCTTCCATTTGTAGCATATTTGAGGGAACACCTTTTGACACAAAAAAACGATAAACGCTTTGTACTCTTTTTAAAGACAATAGCCAAGTCGGGCTTAATTCCACAGAGTTTTTTTCATCTTCAAAACTGGTTCCAAATTCATCGCGCATCCCCGCACTATGCCCTGCCAACAATAAAGGGTAGTCGACCGACATAAGATAAACGGCAAGACGCGAAAGAAGAGCTTTTCCTTTAGGGCTTAACTCCGTTTCACCTTGACGAAATAATACATCGTTTTGAATAGAGAGAATTTGTACGTTTTTGTTTTCTTGAAAGTCAAGCTCTAGGTCTTCTTCCAATATTTTGTTTTTAATCTCTTCCATATCTTTTAAATCGTTCATCACCCCCGGAGCTTTTTCCAGTACTTTATTTTCTTTGCTTACAGGTGTTGTTGGACTGTGAAATTCATTTGGGGAAAAAGTTGCAGACAGCGAACCGAAAACTTCACGTTTGCGCTTTGAATCTATCGTTGACATACTCACCAAAACAACAAAAAAAGTTAAAAGCAGGGTCATGACATCGGAATATGTCATAATCCACCTTGGCAAGCCTTGTTCTTCCGGTTTTTTCTTTTTGAGTGGCATATTGTTATTATCTAAAGTTTAATTTAATAAAAAGGTTTTAGTTGTACGGTTTGAGTTGAAACATAAAAGCGATGAGTTATTTTTCTTCTCTAAGCTGTTGAGACTGGAAGCTACTTAATTTTTCTGCAAGTACACGAGGGTTTTCACCGCGTGAAATAGCTAAAACGCCTTCCATCTGCATCTCCATAATCAAAATCTCTTCTCGAGAGCGGTGTTTCAACTTTCCAACCATGGGTAAAAAAACAAGGTTTGCCAAAACAGCCCCATAAAAGGTTGTGATCAAGGCAACCGCCATCGCCGGACCTATTTTACTCGGGTCGTCCATTTTCGTTAACATCTGAACAAGACCGATAACCGTTCCGATCATACCAAGAGCGGGAGCATATGATGCCATTGCGTTCAAAAGATCTATACCTACGTTATGGCGACTTTCAGTGTTGTTTATTTCGCTTTCGAGTATTTGTTGAATACCAACCGGATCAAGTCCATCAACGGCAAGTTGCATACCCTTTCTTAAATAAGGATTATCAATACTTTTTATTGAAGCTTCAAGCGATAAAATCCCTTCTCTTCTCGCTTTATTGGCAAAGTCGGTAAATTGGCTAACAACAGCGGAAACCGGAACTGTTTCTGCGGTTAAAACTTTTTTGATAACCTTACCTAAAGTCAATACGGTATTCAGCGGATAGTGAGTTAAGGTCGCTCCCAGTGTACCGCCAAAAACAATCAGAGCAGAGGGAGGATCGATAAAGGTCGAGAGATCACTGCCTGACATCATACCCATTGTTACTAAAGAAAATGAAAGGGCTAAGCCTAAAATTGTTGCTAAATCCATATATACACTCCGCTTTACTGTTTTGTGTTTTTAGTTCGTTCACCGAAAAGAGCGGTTCCTATTCTAACAAAAGTTGCACCCTCTTCAACTGCAACCTCAAGGTCGTTTGACATTCCCATTGAAAGTTCGGGCAAATCAATACCAAGCTGTACGCTCAACCTTTCTTTTAATTCCCTTAACAATATAAAGTGTTCCCTGCTCTCTTCCGGATTATCGGCAAAAGGAGGCAAGCACATTAAGCCTTTTATTGAAATTGAGTTAAATTTTTGTATAGAATCAGCCAAAGATGGTAATTGTTCAGGGAAAACACCGTTTTTTTGCACTTCTTTTCCCGTATTGATTTGAAGCAATATATTTTGAGGTGGAAGCATAATTCCGTTATCTAACTTTTTCTGCCATTCTTTATCTAAGGCTTGAGCCAAATTTAAAGAGTCTATAGTATGTAACAATTCAAAATTACCCAAAACTTCTTTGGCTTTTTTGCTTTGAATATGTCCTGTAAAATGCCATTTTATACCAAACAAGGCTCTAAGTTCTTCTTGCTTTTCCCTTGCTTCTTGCAGGTAATTTTCACCAAATAAACTTTGACCGGCATGAAAAAGTGTTTCTATATAATCCGTGGCGTGAAATTTTGAAATCGCCACAAGCTTAACCTCGCCCTCTTCTCTTCCGCTTTTTAAGACAGATTTTGCGATACGTTCTTTTACGTTTTTCAGATTATTAATTAAGATACTTCGTTGAGTATCAGGGATAACGTTTTGGGTCGCCACTTTAAAAGTCCTTTTAATTTCGCTTTTGACCTTAAAATAATAAATTTATATCAAAGCTTATCTTGCTTATCGTTCACTATATATATAAAGTTTATAGTTGTTTGAAAATAAAATATTTTTTATGTTAAATAAAATCAATATTTAGTTAAGAGGTAGTTCAACACGAATGATAAGCCCTTTTCCATCGTTATCCAAGGCTTTAATATAGCCTTTATGGTCATTAATAATTGAACGCACTATCGTTAGCCCAAGCCCGGTTCCGCTTTTTTTCATTGAAAAATATGGCTCAAAAATACGTTCTTGTTCTTCGGGGCTTATTCCGCTTCCGTTATCGATAAAGTCTATGTTGAGTGTGTAATTTTGTTTGTTTTGAGTACAGATTATTTTTATTTCCGGATTTTCCGCATTATCAAGAGCGTCAACAGCGTTTTGTATAATATTGATAAACGCCCTTTGAATCGCATCGGCATCAAGATAAAGATGGGGCATTGTTTCAGGATATTCACAAATAAATTTAATATGTTGGTGGCTATTTTTAAAAAGAGTAACCGTATCGTTTAAAATAGGAATAAGGTCAGTCTCTTTTAAAACAACCTCAGGAACTTTGGCAAAAGCAGAAAACTCTTGCACCATGCTTTGCATATTTTCAACCTGTCTGACTATCACGCCGGTACATTGTGCAAAAGCCGGGTCGTTAATCTCTCTACCAAATTTACGTTGCAAACGTTCAGCAGAAAGCTTGATCGGAGTAAGCGGATTTTTTATTTCATGGGCGACGCGTTTGGCAACCTCACGCCACGCCTCCATTCTTTGCATACGTTCAAGTTCGGCTATATCTTCAAAAACAATAACAATACCTGAATCTTGATTGTTTTTTTCTTTTAAACTATCGGCACTAATCAATAAACGCTGATTTTTATCTCCTATATGCAGAGTAACTTGTTTTTTCCACGAGCGATTTTTTCGGCTCAAATAAGTTTGAATGGTTTTAATGGTTTTTATTTCTTCCTCAGATAAAAATTCGTGAATATAATGTCCGATAAATTCTTTTTCCGAAAGTTTAAAAAGATCTAAGGCAACTTTGTTTGCCGTAGTAACTTTGCCTTCGTGATTTAACGAAATAACCCCGGAAGCGATATTATCTAAGACCGTCGTGATATATTGACTGTGTTGTTCAAGGGCAAGGGCTTGTTCTTTTAATTTTGTTTGGTTTAGTTCTAAATCTCCGCCCATTTTATTAAAAGAATGAATTAACGAGCCTAACTCGTCATGATATGTTTCGGTGATACGCACCGAAAGATCGCCTTTTGAAATACGCTCGGTTGCGTCTACCAAAAGCTGAACCGGCGAGGTTAAACTTTGAGCGATTTTAAAAGCTATCCACATAGCTCCCAAAATAATCAACATTGAAACAATTCCAAGCGAAAGATACAACATCCACTTTAAAGGAAGTTTATGTTTTTTCAAACGTTTATACTCTTTAACTCCGCTTGAAATCTGTTCTAGTTTTTCTTTAAAACCAAAGCCCAAATTTTCACCAAACACCAATAAATGTTGGTTACTGCGTTTTAATATACCTACGCTAAAATCTTTATTATTATCACTGATGACAAGAGAATAAAAGCCACGGTCGTTTAAAGCCTCTTGCCCAACAGAGTTTAAAGCAGTTTCGGCTATTTTTTCAAAGCGATTTTCACCACTCCAAAACATCAAATTGTTTTTTTGAGAATATTCGGCGATAAAAGAAAGATGAAGTTGTGTTTTTTGAGTTTCAAGAATCTGATTTATGAGTTCGGCTCTATTGTCTGTACTTGTTTCGTTTGAATTAGTTGCTTCTGTGGTTGTAAGAGGTAGTTGAACATCTATAAGCTGAGCTGATTTTTCCAGACGCTCGTCAAGTTTTTGAAAGATAATTTGCCCTACTTCAAGGGCTGAGTTAATCGATTGTTCCACCTGTTCCTGAAACCAAAAATCAACGGAAATTTGTACAAACTTTGTACTGATTAAAAACATTAAGGCACAAGGAATAATCGTCAGCCCCATAAAGGTTCCGACAAGCTTTGTCTTTAGATTACTGCCTAAAACTTTATTGCGTTTTTCCAACAACAGTTTAATTCCGTTTCGTATAACAACAAAAAGGATTAATAAAACAATAACCAGATTTACGTTAAACAAAGCAAGAAAAATAAAAGAGTCTATTCCAAAATATTGGACTTGAAGCATAGCAACAACGGGAATCATCAAAAAAATCAAGAGCGATGCCGCTATAGTTCGCATGATCCGTTTCTTTTTTAAAGCTTCTTCGCTCTGTTTATTAAGCTCTTGTGTCATAAGTAATTCCTTTAAGGCTTAATAAACGAAGTCTATACTTTGTTTGTCTGTTGAGGTAATTATATCCGGAACAAACAATAAAGTTTTTGAAAGCCAAGGCGGTTGTTCTTTATGTCGCAAGGTTAAAGTCAAATCAAGCTTATAGGTTTCGTTTTCCGTGCTTTGATTTAAAACCGAAGTATTAAAGTTTATGCTTATTTGTTTCCAATTTTCCTCAATCAGACGATTAAGTTTTTTGTCTCTTTTTGGGGTTTCGTTGTTTGGAAGATAGATTAAAAACTCTCGGCTGAGTTGATCGTAAAGCAGGGTGCTTGCATAAACATATTTTGTTAATTGTTCGTTAAACCAAAGTGTGCGTTTTTTATTTAAGCTATAATCAAGCTCAAGGCTTAAAACCGCCCCATCTTTTAACATGGCTCTTATTTGTGCAAGCCCCTCAAGTTTAAGGTCTGTACTAATTTTTAATTGATCGCCGATGATGTTGACCTGTGTATTTGTGCTTACTAATTCGATATTTTCCGCTTTGCTTTTTGGATAAGAGCTGAAAAAAAAGATAATAAGGGCAAAAATGCCAAAAATGATACGCGGTTTATACATCGGTTTTTACTTTTTAGAATACTCGAAAACAATATAGGTTATATATGTGATATGTTTCTTGTTGAAAAATATTTTAAGAGATAATTGTTAGCAAATTTTAGTATTTGGTCAACCAGAAAACACTCTTTTACTCTTTTGTCGATTACTATATAAAAAATCAGAAACGGAATAAAGAAATATTTTAAGCCAAAACTTTTCCGCTAAAATTATTCTATTTGAGCGGTTAACGTGTTTTGTTCCCTTAAACCCGCTAGTTCGATTTGTGTATACAAAAGGTCATACCATTTTAATCTTGCTTGAAGGTGTATGCGTAAAAGCGGCGAACTATCATAAGAAAACATCATTTCTTCGGTCGCTTTTTTTAGAGCTTGGTAATATTGTCTTTGACGATAAGGTCTTATCGGGCTACCTGTTTTTACCATATAAGCGTAATGAATAAGCCAACCCGCTAGTTCGCGGTTACAATACCAAATCGCTTGTTTTAGTGCCGGGCTTAAAATGCGTTGAATTCTTTCCGGCGGGTGGTGTTCGGCTATTGTATTAACAGAAATAAAAAGAGCCTCGAGTAAAAGCATATCTGCCCTTGAGCTTCCGGGTTTTCTTGAATGCATACTCCTTGGTTCTAAGGTTACAAAAGGCAAATAACCACGAATTGTATTCATATTACGCTCAAATCTTGATCTTAGTTCCGGCAAGGCTTTGTTGGTTTCGCTATATTCCTGTTTATTTTCCAATAAAAGCATTTTTCTTAAAATATCAAAGTTTTTGGCAATAGCAGTTCTCATGGGTTTTGTTGCCGAACTTGGAGTAAGCACAAAAAAGACTATACTCATAATAATGTTACCAATCATGATACCCGTTATACTGTCTCTAATCAGCAACAGGTTAAAGCTAGGGCCAAAAGATTGTAAGATACATAAGAAAAAGGCTAAAGACATTTGTAGCCCAAAGAACGAGATTCGCTCACTTCCCGTACTTGCCCATGCACAAAAAAATCCGCCATAAGCAAGCAGTAAAATTAATCCGACTATAGAATCAAGGTAAGGTATAATAAAAACAATCGCCAATACCCCAAAAAAACTTCCAACCATAGCACCAAGCAAACGCATGGTCAGGCGGTGAATAGTTTCGCCGTAACTGCTTCGGGCAACAATAATACAGGTAACAACACTGATGCGAAGTCCGTGCCAGTCTGTTCCCATATAAAAAAGATAAGCAAGCATAGCGGCTAAGGTCGTTTTCAAACTAAAATACAAATATTCCGGATTAGTAAAGGCATCAGGCACAAAGACACCGGTAAATTCTTGTATGGTCGAGCGAGTTTTTGTTTGCAAATTTGGATTTAAAAGCGGAATCGTTATTTCACGGCGTTGGCTAACCGCCAATAAAAGCGTATTTATACGTTCCAAAAGATTCAAAAAAAGCGGAACGCTTGAAGGCGGAAGGGCGGTTATTTCTTCATCGGAAAAAGTCGCTTTAATTAATGTTGATTTAAAATCTTTTTTCTTGCGTAAAGCATCTTTAATTTTTAAACACCAAATTCCGCATTTGTGCATTAATACTTGACTTTGTTCGTTTTGTTCCGGGGCATTTTCAAGGGCATAAATAGACGCCATCAACCTATCTATCATCGAAATAAGAGCTAAATCTTCGTTTCTTCTCTTTTTATATTTTTTTGAACTTAAACACGCCATGTGTTGTAGCTCTCTTAAATGGATCATACCTTTATGATAAAGCAAAGAAAATTCGTTAAATTCCTTTGACTTTGGTCCTTTATTTAAAGCAAGAGCCGAAGTCCTAATACGTGTTCTGAGCTCTTCTTCAAAAAGTCTTGCCGGATTTTTTGAAAAAATCAAATTGGTTATAACCAACAATAAAATAGGACCGGCATAAGCAAGCCAGATCCAAAGTAAGCTTCTGGTCAACTCTTCGGGCGTATTAACCGAGTCGACAACACCAAACATAATCGCCAACATACTAGCAATAGACAAGGCGAGTCTTCCCGCCTCCAAAATAGAGGTAGCATACATACCAATAAAGATAAAAATACTCATTAAAGGAATGCGTAATGCCGGTTCCGAAGCTGTCAAAGAAAGCATTAAAAGACAAAGGATCAAAGCGATACTACAACCCAAAAGCGTCGCCATTCCCGCCATTGCCGTAGACATTGCGTCTCTTCTCGAAGTAAGAAAAATTACATAAACCGAAAGCCAAATATCGGGAAGCTCCAAAGACATAGCAAAAATAACCCAAATAATTGACAAAACAAGAATTTGAGTAACAAGCTCGATTCTTCCGGGAAAAGGTTTTAATTCCTCAATTAAAAAATTTTTTAAATTAATTAAGTGAAACTTAAAACCATATTCCAAGCGTGGTGCGGCATTCAGTGAAATTTGATGTTGTTCGGTATTTGTAACAAATTTTTTTAAAGTATGTATATTCATGTCGTTTATTCGTGATGTATTGTGTATATTTTTTATATAATACTTTTAAACCCAAAAACACAACAATATTTATTGTTATGTTTTTTAGATATTGATAGAATAAGAAAAAAAGAATCGGCATATTTAATGCGAGAAAATAATTTATTGGAATTAAACCGTGATGTTATCCAAGCTGTTTTCTCTTTTTACAACGCCTTTAACTTTAGCCTTATCTCTTTAAATTTATGTTCTTTATTTCTACAAAAAAATTTACAACGGGTAACATTATCGAAAAAAGTATTTCAAGATATTTTTTGTTTCGTATTTTCGTTTTGTTTTGTCTTTTTTTTAACCTGTTGACACAAACATCTTTAGCACAAGAAAATATTTTTCCAAGTTGGGAAAACATAGAAAAAGGACTAGACCTCTCTTTCCTTCCTTTAAACGGCGAAACCACAAACGATTTAAACAGCGAAATTATCTTGTTGCGTATTAACCCTGAGTATAATGAGCTGGTTTTATTGATGGAAAGCCAAGACGGTGTAAAGCGTTCTCTTAGCCGTTGGCTCAAAGATTATCGACTTTTTGGCGTTATGAATGCCAGTATGTATCAGGCAGACGGAGTCAGCAGTATAGGTTTGATGCGAAATAAAGAGCATATCAACAATGCTAAAATTTCTCCTCGCTTAGGTGCTTTTTTTGTCAGCACGCCTAGAAACAGCTCAGATACTTTAAATAAAACTATTCCATTTGTGGATATTTTAGATAAAAACAACCCCAAGCTTGTTGAGTTATTGGAAAAATATGAAACTGTTTTCCAAAATTTCCGAATTTTAGATGCCAATGGCAATATTTTATGGAAAGATCGAGGAGTTGAACACAGCATGACTTTATTGGGTAAAGACAGACATGGAAATATCTATTTTATTTTTTGTCAAACCCCTTTAAACCCTGCAAAAATAGCTGAAATTCTTAAGTTACGCTTAACGGAATCAGACGGAGAAAAAACCAAAACTTTATTAACCGCCCTTATGTATGTGGAAGGCGGACAAGAAGCGGGCTTATTGTTAAAAACATCTGATGGAATAAAAAAATGGGTTGGTTTACCAAAAACAAAAATCTTTGGACAAGCCGCTTTAAGCCTCAGCCTTGGTTTTTTAGGAGACCGAAGTGTGCCTAATGTGCTTGGAATTAAACCTCGCTTAAAGTAAAAACAAGCTATAAAAAAAATTTGCGAATCAAGACACTTCATGTAAAATAATGCAAAGAATGAAACGCTAACCTTACAATGATCTTAATTTCTTTATTAATAGCTTTTTTATTTATAAATTTTATGCTAGCGTTCATTTTGTGCCGAAAATAATTTTTATCTTGCTAACCTGATCAACAGAGAATTATGTGTTAATGTTTGTAAATATACGAATTTTTTATTTATTGTGCGTGATTTCTTGCCTTACTTTTTTGCCTCTTGTTAGCGTGGCGGAAGAGACCATCGGCTTAAGCTTTAAAGACAGCGAACTTATTACAAGGCAAAAAGAAATATATTCCGAAGAAGACTTTCGCCTTCAGGCAAGTCTTAGTGTTTTGTCTGATGTACTCGGAAATTTAATACAAGGGCTTGATCCAAAAGAACAACAAGCACTCGTCAAAAAGTCGCTTGATGGGATTTTTATTCAAAAAGAAGCCGAAGCCGATATTTCTCTCTGGGAAGGCGGCGTTGTGATTTATTCTCCTTTAATTCCCGATAGTGTTGGAGTTAATTTCATTAATGTTTATGATTTAACCGGGTCTTATTTCGTGCAAGATATGTTAAAAAAAGCAAGCAAAGGCGGCGGTTTTGTAGAATATGCAATGCACAACCAAGGCTCAACGGAATGGACCTTGCGACGTGCTTATGTTGCTCCGCTAAAAAACAGTAATTATTGGATTATGTCTTGGCGAATTTTAACAAGCGGAAAATATGCACAACAACCCAAAGATGACTTTTTAGCCTTGTTGCAACAAAAATTGCCCGCACAATCAGTTTTGATTGAAAACAAGGTCGCCACAACAGCTTTGACAGAAATTTCTACAATAGATGTCAGGGTCAATACTTTACAAAAAACAGTCTTTAAATGGTTTTTATTTTTTTCATTGTTGTGCTTTTGTAGTCTGTTGATTTTTTTGGTATATTGCAAATTGTTTAAAGACTCTCCGCTAACCAAGAAAAAGCGTTAAGGAAACGCATTGATGGTGTTTTCTTATTATATTTTTTACATAGTGCATAAAATGAATTAGAAGAGAACAGCACTTATTTTGATATATCGAATATATTTTTTATAGCTTTACTTCCAAAGGCATAAGGGATTTCTTTTTATAATTTTACTCTCCTGAAATAAATTTTTTTGTTCGTCTCCGACTATTCCATATAAATAATTATACTTAATAATACTTAATTATTATAATTTGTTTAAAACCAACTCTCCCACGGAATCAACCTCTCTGGGGCGTCTCCGACTATTCATATAATAAATTCATTTTATTATTATATTATATTTAAACTTCATACTCCCACGAAAGCAACCTCTTTCGGTCGCCTCCAATACCTATAATAAAATTACATTTTTATTATAACTTTATTATTTAAACTCCATACTTCCACGAAATTCACTCCCTTAGGTCGCCTCATATACCCATAATAAAATTTATTTTTATTATAACTTTATTATTTAAACTTCATACTCCCACGAAATTAATTTTGTTGGTCGTCTCCGACGGGGGAAAGGGTTTTATGTGAAACCCTTTCCAAACCCCACAACAGGGCTGCCGCCCTGTACCCGCAAACGCACCACGCATTAGTTGATGCCTAACGGCATCAAAAGTTTGAACGCACCTTGGTTTCTTTCATTGGCAAATTAAAACTATGCTGTTGGAAAAAATTAATAATGTTTGAAGCATTTTGTAATAATTAAGTGTATTAAATAGAAATGAAGGCGACCAATAAAATTAATTTCGTGAGAGCATTGGTTTTTCAATGGATTGCAAATAAATTAAGCTTACTCATGTCATTTTTTGGGGCTGTAAAATACCCAAACGAAATCCTCGTTAGATAAGCTTACTCGGATCTTTTTTGGGGTGCTAAGATGTTAAAACGAAGTCGCCGTTAAAAGAGACCATGGTGCGTACCCACTTTTGATGCCGACAGGCATCAACTAATGCGTGATGCGTTTGCGGGTACAGGGCGGCAGCCCTGTTGTGGGGTTTGGAAAGGGTTTCACATAAAACCCTTTCCCCCGTCGGAGACGACCAATAAAATTTATTTCGTGAGTGCATAAGGTTTAAATAATAAAGTTATAATAAAAACAAGTTTATTATATGAAGGCATAATCATGAAAAAACTTAAGTATAATAATTAAATACGATCTATAATTCCATAATATTTCTTTTTTCAAAAAGGCTTTTTACTCTGGCTTTAAGCTCTTGCGATAAAAAAGTTTAAAGTGTATATTTATATTTTAAATCTAAATATTACTTTAAAACTAACATAATATCCGGGATATTCCATTAATATGAAATACAACACTCAAGTTATCGAAACAAAATGGCAGGCTCGTTGGGAACAAGAAGAACAATTTAAAGCCGTCGTTGATGAAACAAAACCAAAATATTATTGCCTCGAAATGTTTCCTTACCCTTCCGGAAATATTCATATGGGCCATGTGCGTAATTACTGTATCGGTGATGTTATTGCCCGTTTTAAACGCATGAAAGGCTTTAACGTATTTCACCCAATGGGTTGGGACGCTTTTGGTCTGCCTGCGGAAAACGCCGCTATTCAAAACGCAACCCACCCTGCTAAGTGGACTTTTTCCAATATTGAAACGATGAAGACTCAGCTCAAACGTCTTGGTTATTCTTATGATTGGAGCAAAGAACTCGCAACTTGTACCCCCGAATATTACCGTTGGGAACAACTCTTTTTCTTAAAATTTTGGGAAAAAGGTCTTTTATATCGCAAAAAAGCACCCCAAAACTGGTGTGAAAAATGTCATACGGTTTTAGCTAACGAACAAGTTATTGACGGCAAGTGTTGGCGTTGTGATGATATTGTTGTTCAAAAAGAATTAACGCAATGGTTTGTTCGTATTACCGATTATGCCGAAGAATTGTTGCAAGATTTGGATAAAATCGAAAAAGGTTGGCCCGATCGAGTTATTCATATGCAAAGGAACTGGCTCGGAAAGTCTATTGGAGCAGAGTTAGTCTTTGAACTTGAAACACCTGTTGAAGGGTTTAAAGATATTTCCGTATTTAGTACTCGTCCCGATACTATTTATGGGGCTACTTTTATGAGTATAGCCCCCGAACACCCTCTCGTTCAACTTTTAATAAAAGATAAACCCGAAGCCGCTGCCGTTAACGCCTTTATTGAAAAAAGCAAAAAAATATCCAGTGCTGACCGTAACTCACCGACTTTTGAAAAAGAAGGCGTGTTTAGCGGAGCTTATTGCATAAACCCAGTTAATGGCGCTAAAATGCCAATTTGGGTCGCTAATTTTGTACTTTATGGTTATGGAACCGGTGCGGTTATGGCTGTTCCTGCTCACGACCAAAGAGACTTTGAGTTTGCGAAAAAATTTAATTTACCGATTAAAGTGGTTGTAAATCCACAAGATAAAAGCTTAAAGTTAGAAGAAATGACCGAAGCTTATGCTGATACCGGCGTTCTTGTTAATTCCGCTGAATTTGACGGAGTAGACAACGAAGAGGCAAAACTTAAAATTATTGCTAAACTTGAAAAAGAAAATAAAGCTAAGAGCCAAGTACAGTGGCGGATCAGAGATTGGAACATTTCTCGCCAGCGTTACTGGGGTGCTCCTATCCCTGCTGTTTATTGTGATAAATGCGGTGTTGTCCCTGAAAAAGAAGAGAACTTACCGATAATTTTACCATTAGAAGTTAAAAATCGTGAAGACGGGCGTTCTCCCTTACCCGAAACACCGGCTTTTTATGAATGTCTCTGTCCTGTGTGTGGTCAAAAAGCCAGACGTGAAACAGATACACTTGATACCTTTGTTGAATCTTCATGGTATTTTGCTCGTTATACAAGCAGTCAACTTACCACAGAACCTTTTGATCAAAAAGCCGCTTCTTATTGGTTGCCCGTTGATCAATATATTGGCGGAGTCGAACACGCTATTTTGCACCTTTTATACTCTCGCTTTTTTACTAAAGCCTTAAGAGATACGGGTTATTTAAAGGGAATTGATGAACCGTTTACCAACTTGCTTACTCAAGGCATGGTTTTGATGAACGGTTTAAAGATGTCAAAATCAAAGGGTAACGTTGTTTCTCCTGTTGAAATGATTGAACAATATGGGGCAGATACCGTACGTTTATTTTGTCTTTTTGCCGCACCGCCCGAAAGAGATTTTGACTGGACAGATAGCGGAATAGAAGGGGCGTTTCGTTTTGTACAAAGAGTTTGGCGTTTGGTCGAAGAACTCTTGCCAGAGTTAACTACTTGCGTGGCGTGTGCTTCAACCGAGGCTGATGTTACAAGCCCCGAAGCCAAAGAAGTACGTTATAAAGAACACTTTACCGTGCAAAAGGTTGAACAAGACATTAATACAAAGTTTCAGTTTAATACGGCGATTGCTGCGGTTATGGAACTTGTCAACGTTGTTTACCAAAATAAAGACAGTTTAAAACAAAGCGAACAAGGGCGTAAAGTTTTGTCTTCAGCCATTGCGACAATATTAACTTTATTACAACCGATTGTTCCGCATTTTACCGAAGAACTTTGGGAAAATTTAGGACACAAAGAGCCTTTGGCTACTCAAACGTATCCGACTTATGATCCAAAAGCTTTGGAAAAAGACCTGATGACTATTGTTATTCAGATCAACGGTAAATTGCGTAGCAAGATAGAAGTCGCAAGCTCAATGCCGGAAACTGAGGTTAAAGCCCTTGCCCTTGCCGAACCTAATATTGTTAAACATATTGAAGGTAAAAGCATTAAAAAAGAGCTTTATGTTCCGGGTAAACTTATAAATATCGTGGTTGCTTAAATGAAAATAACGTCGCTCACAACCCCTTTTCGCCACAATGGCTTTTTACGCTTTTTTTGGTGTTTGTGTTTTGCTTTTATATTGATTTTAAGCGGTTGCGGTTATCAAAGGGCAACTAAGTTTCCTAGCGTAATTGGCGACGGAACAAAAACAGTCAGAATAAAAAGCGTTGATAACCCCACAATGAATACAACTATCGGATATTTGCTTCGTTCTCAATTAAGAGAAGAAATAAGTGCAAGACATATGGCAAAATGGGTTGATTCCGGCGTTTCCGATTATACCTTGGAACTTAAAATAAAACAATTTACCGACCGAGGCGAAACCTTTGACGATACTTTCAACACTCAACTTTATAATATAAATTTAACTTTAAATTTAATTGTTTATGACGGAGTAAGTAATAAAAAAGTCTGGGAAAGCGGTTATATTTCGGAAACGGATTTTTCTGAAAGATTAATAGACCGAGACAACAGCGAAGAGCTTGCTACCTTGCTTATGAGACGTATTGTTGACCAAATGAAAAATAATTTTTAACGTTTTATTGTATTTAATTAAATAAAACATTTTTAACCTCTAAAAAAATAAAGCAACGACTTATTTTTTCAGGTAAAACATGCAAAGACCGGGTTTTAACTTTTTAGTGTGTCCTGACAACAAACTGGCACAGCTCGAATTAGAGCGTCTCACAACACAGTTTCCGCCACAAGGAACGCCTGTTGAAGCTGTTGAATCCGATAATCTGAATAATTGGGAAAAGCGAGTTTATTGGGGCGACGAAGAACTTCCGCAAGTCTTTTGGGAAGACCTTACGCTTAAAGGGCTATTTAATACGCCAAAACTTATAATTGTCAGACAAGCACAAATGTTAACGGCTGAGAGTTGGAAAAAAGTTTCTTTGGCATTAAGTGGCTTTAACAGTGATACTTGGGTAATTTTTATGCTTGAAGTCGCCTTTGATAAAGGGCGTCCAAAAATTCCTATGTTTTTGCAAAAAATAAAGTGTTGGAGTTTTGCGGAAAGCAAAAAATGGATTTGGACTTTTGCTGGTTTGGAAGCCAAAAATCTCGTTCCTTTTGTGCGTTCCGAAGCTCAAAAAAGAAATTTGGTCTTTGCTCCCGGTGCGTTCGAAGCTATCTTGCCGAGGCTTTCTTATGACGTTGGTTCTATTTTGCTTGAACTTGATAAACTTTGTTTAGTCGCTCGGTTAAATGAAAAGGGACAAAGCGTTATTTTAAAAGAATATGCCTCTTTATTGGTGCATGAACCGGAAATGGATATTTTTGCCTTTATTCGTAGCCTTGAGGATCATAAAAAAACGCTTGAGGTTTGGAATAAACTGGGTAAAGATGAACTTAACGATAACGCTTCGGTTTTTTCTTTTATTTCTTTGTTATTAAGAGAACTTAGAATAATGTGGCAACTACTCTGTAACGAAACCCCGGCGATTGCCCCCTTTCTTATTCCTGTAAAAAAAAATATGGCACACAAACTTGGATTTAATTTCTTGGGAAAAATGTTTGCTTTATGTCTCGATGCAGAATCAGGAATAAAAAAAGGTGAACGTAGCCCGGAACAAGCCTATGAAATATTACTGGCATCTTTAATGAAAATTTTTCATCACATAAGGCAAATACCAAATAACCCCTTGCCAAAATCTTAAAGCTGATTAATTCAATATGTATAATACAGGTCATCGGGCGAGACTAAGAGAAAAACTCAAGGACGACCCCACTAAACTCCCGGATTATGAAGTTTTGGAACTGCTCTTGGCTCAGGTTATTCCGAGACAAGACACCAAACCTTTAGCCAAAGAACTGCTTTTACGCTTTCAAACGATCAAAGGTGTTTTAGAAGCAAGACCCGCAGAACTACGTTTAGTTAAGGGTTTTGGGCCCGCTCTTGAGGTTTACTGGATTTTATTGCGTGAACTTATGTCAAGACGAGAAGAAGCACCAATTAGACGAAGAGAGGTTTTGGCGACGCCTGACCTTGTCGCTAAAATGGCAAAAACAAGACTCGCCGGAAACGAAAAAGAAGAACTTTGGTTGGCTTTTTTGGATACTCAAAACCGCCTGATCTCTTGGGAAAGAGGATTGATGGGAACTGTTGCGGGAATAATTTGTTATCCTCGTGATATTCTTGAAAGAGCCTTATTGTTAAAAGCTAGTGCTATTATTTTGGTTCATAACCACCCGGGCGGTGCTTTTATGCCTTCGTCTCAAGATATAGAATTAACTCAACAGCTTGCGTCTTCGGCGGAAAAAATCGGCGTACAGGTGCTTGATCATATAATAGTAACCGACGAAAATGCTTACAGTTTATATCAGGAAAAACTTTTAATCTTCGATAAATAATCCGAAAATCAAAACTCAAACTTGTTGGAGGTGTAATAAATGAAAACTGAAAATAAATTATACCTCGTAAAGCAATATATTGTTTCGGGAAGAGTTCAAAAAGTCTGGTATCGTTCTTATGTTAAAAAACACGCCGAACGTCTTAATTTAAAAGGCTTTGTAAAAAATCTTAAAGACGGTAGTGTTGAGATTGTTGCTTGTGCTGATGAAAATAACTTAAAAATATTTAAAAATTGTTTGTATAAAGGTTCTTTGTTTTCCAAAGTCAACGAAATAAAAGAAAACGAGATAAAACAAGCCGATAATTTTAATAATAGCTTTTTAATAATTGATTAATTTAACGCTTTGACTTTTTGGCGATAAAAAAAGCAAACTTACAGTTGGAGTTTTGTTATGATAAAGAATAACCCTGATGAATTACAAGATAATATGAATTTTAGTGCCACACCTGAAAATATACAAGATTTAATTAATGCGGAAGAAGATATTATTTCAAATAATGATATTCCTTCCGTCTTACCTGTTTTACCCGTAAGAGACGTTGTTGTTTTTAACTATATGGTAATCTCTCTTTATGTCGGGCGTGAAAAATCAGTAAACGCAATCGAAGCGGCTCTAAACGGCTCTAAACATCTTTTGGTCTTAACTCAAAAAAATGAACAACTCGAAGACCCAAACCCGAGCGACTTACATAATGTCGGTACTATCGTAAATATTATGCGAATGCTTAAAATGCCCGATGGGCGTATTAAAGTCTTGGTGCAAGGTATTTCTAGGGCAAAAGTTGTCAATTTTGTTGAAACCGATGAAGAAAAAAAATATCTTAGCGTAGAAGCCGAGCCAATTCCCGAAGATGAGACTTTAGCAACTGATTTGCGTGCAGAAGCCTTAATGCGTAATGCTAGAGAAGGAAGCGAAAAGCTTTTAAGCCTTCGCAACATTAATTCACCTGATGTAAACGCCGTTTTATCCGGAATAGATCACCCGGGGCGTTTGGCCGATTTAATCGCCGCCAATTTGCGTATTAAAACCGAAGAAGCTCAAAATATCCTCGAGGTCTCAAACCCCCTTGATCGTCTTGAATTAGTCAACCAATTTTTATCAAAAGAAATAGAAGTCAGCAACTTACAAGTTAAAATTCAAGAAAAAGCTCGTGAGGGAATGGAAAAAGCCCATAAAGATTACTTTTTGCGTGAACAGCTTAAAGCCATACGCAGTGAGCTTGGTGATGCGTCTGTTGAAGATGCCGATGATGATATGTCGGAGCTGATTGAGGCGTTAAACAAAGCTGATTTACCAAAAGAAGCCAGAAAAGAAGCGGATAAACAGCTAAAACGTTTATCTTCGATGCATTCTGATTCATCAGAAGCGTCTGTGGTGAGAACCTATCTTGAGTGGTTGGCTGACCTGCCTTGGAAAAAGATTTCTAAAGACCGCTTAGATATTAAAAAAGCCCAACAAACCTTAGACGAAGACCATTTTGGACTGGAAAAAGTCAAAGATCGTATTCTTGAATATTTATCTGTGCGTAAGCTTAACCCTAATTCAAAAGGACCTATCCTTTGTCTTGTCGGACCTCCGGGAGTTGGTAAAACCTCGTTGGGGCGTTCTGTTGCCAGGGCGTTGGGGCGTAAGTTTCAACGTATGTCTCTCGGCGGAATTAGAGATGAAGCGGAAATTAGAGGACACCGCCGTACTTATATCGGCTCTATGCCCGGGCGTGTGATTCAGTCTTTAAAACAGGCCGGAACTCGCAACCCCGTTATTATGCTTGATGAAATTGATAAGCTTGGTGCCGATTATCGAGGCGACCCGTCTTCTGCTTTGTTAGAAGTTTTAGACCCGGAACAAAACAACACTTTTAGCGACCATTATCTCGGTTTGCCTTTTGACTTGTCAAAGGTAATGTTTATTTGTACCGCCAACCACCTTGAAACAATACCTTCCGCTTTGCTTGACAGAATGGAAGTAATTAGAATTCCCGGCTATACCCTTCAAGAAAAAACAGCAATCGCAAAACGCTATCTTGTTTCACGCCAAAGCAAAGAAAATGGCTTAAAACAAGGCGATATTACCATCGCTGATGAAATTATTCAGTCCGTTATCGAAAGCTATACACGTGAAGCCGGTTTAAGAAACTTAGAAAGAGAGCTTGGGGCTGTTTGTCGTAAAACCGCAAGACGTAAAGCAGAAGGCGAAAAAGGACCTTTTGTAATTACTAAAAAAGAGCTACCTAAACTTTTGGGTACTCCTCGCTACCTGCAAGATGAACAAGAAAAAACTTTAAGTCCGGGAACCGCCTATGGTTTAGCGTGGACTCCGTACGGAGGCGAAGTTTTATCCGTAGAAGTTGCCACAATGAAAGGACGAGGCGGGGTTTCTTTAACCGGTCAGTTAGGCGATGTGATGAAAGAAAGTGCACAAGCGGCAGTAAGCTTTGCTCGCAGTCATGCCTCAGAACTTGGAATTGACCCTGATTTCACCAAAAAATTGGATATTCACTTCCACCTACCTGCCGGAGCAACGCCTAAAGACGGGCCTTCCGCCGGGGTTACCTTGTTAACCGCTTTGGTGTCTGCGTTAAGCGGAAAATCTGTTAATGCCAAACTTTGCATGACCGGAGAAATTACGCTTAGAGGAAAAGTTCTGCCGGTCGGTGGAATTAAAGAAAAGATTTTGGCGGCGGTAACCAAAGGTTTAACCGATGTTTGTATTCCAAAAAATAATATCAAAGACCTTGATGACATTCCCGAAGAATTGCGTAAAAAAATCAAGATTCACCCGGTTGAAGAAGTTAAGGAAGTTTTAGCCTTGGCTTTTAAGTAAAAAATCTCCTATCGGTTTATTTAAACCACCTGTTATTTTAGAATATTTTAAAATAGCAGGTGGTTTTTATTTATATTAGAGACTAGCAGTTTTGAGCTTGGTTTTGTAATGGGATTATTTGATATTTACTGTCATATATAACCTATAAATTAATTCTTAAAATTCTCAAATTTTTATTATAACTTTATTATTTAATCCTATGCTCCCACGAAATTAATTTTATTGGTCGTCTTATATACCTATAATAAAATTCATTTTATTATAATCTATTAAAAAACTTACGCTCCCACGAAATCAACCTTTTTAGGTCGCCTCCGACTATTCATATAATAAAATTACATTTTTATTATTATATTTAAACTTCATACTTCCACGAAATCAACCTCTCTGGGTCGTCTCGTATACCTATAATAAAACTTATTTTTATTATAACTTTATTATTTAAACCCCATGCTCTCACGAAATAAACCTTTTTGGGACGTCTCCGACTATTCAAATAATAAAATTACATTTTTATTATTATATTTAAACTTCATACTCCCACGAAATTAATTTTATTGGTCGTCTCCGACGGGCACGGGGAAAATGTTTTCCCCTTTGCATTCCCGCCATAAGGGGCGGGTTGCCCCTTAACCCCACTGCCGCAAATACATTAGTTGATGCCTGTCGGCATCAAAAGTGGGTACGCACCATGGTCTCTTTTAACGGCGACTTCGTTTTAACATCTTAGCATCCCCAAAAAGATGCGAGTAAGCTTATCTAACGAGGATTTCGTTTGGGTATTTTACAGCCCCAAAAAATAACATGAGTAAGCTTAATTTTTTTTGTAATCCATTAAAAAACCAATGCTTTTACGAAATAAATATCTTTTGGTCGTCTTCATTTCTATTTAATACACTTAATTATTACAAGATGTTTCAAACACCATTAATTTTTTCCAACAGCATACTTTTAATTTGCCAATGAAAGAGACCATGGTGCGTTCAAACTTTTGATGCCGTTAGGCATCAACTAATGCGTGATGCGTTTGCGGGTACAGGGCGGCAGCCCTGTTGTGGGGTTTGGAAAGGGTTTCACATAAAACCCTTTCCCCCGCCGGAGGCGACCAATAAAATTAATTTCGTGAGAGCATGGGGTTTAAATAATAAGGTTATAATAAAAACAAGTTTTATTATAAATATATGAGGCGACCGAAAGAGGTTGCTTTCGTGGGAGTATGAAGTTTAAATATAATATAATAATAAAATGAATTTATTATATGAATAGCCGGAGACAACCGAAAGAGGTTTATTTCTGAAATTATGGGGTTTAAAATATAATATAATAAAAATGTAATTTTATTATAGGTATTGGAGACGACCGAAAGAGGTTGCTTTCGTGGGAGCGTTAGTATTAAAATAAAATATAATATAATAAAAACAAGTTTTATTATAAATATATAAGGCGACCGAAGTAAGGTTTATTCCGTGGGAGTGTTGGTTTTAAATATAATATAATAATAAAATGAATTTATTATATGAATAGCCGGAGACAACCGAAAAAGGTTTATTCCGAGGGAGTGTGAAGTTATAATAATAAAGTTATAACAAAAATGTAATTTTATTATATGAATAGAATGAGCTAAGCGAAATAATTTTTTTGAGATGAATTAATTATACTTCACTTTTTCTTTTTGCTAGTGTAGATTTTATAAACTTATTTTGGCAAAATATAATAACATAAACAACTTTCTGTTTTATCTTATTAAATTTAATACCTTTTAGTTTTATAAAGAGGTTCTATGGAACTTTTGTGGGCACCTTGGCGTTTAGAATATATTTTGGCTCCTAAGCCTGATGAATGTGTGTTTTGTGTGCCGCCTGACGATTTAAGTCAAGACGACGAACGCCTTATTCTTTATCGGGGAAAACACAGCTTTGTCGTTATGAACAAATATCCTTATTCAAGCGGACACTTGCTTATCGTTCCCTATAAACATGTGATGGATATTAACGGGCTAAGCGATGAAGAAAGCAATGAATTAATGGCGTTAACACGTAAGTCGATAGCTGTTTTACAAAAAAGTATAAAACCACAAGGCGTTAATGTGGGTTTAAATTTAGGCGAAGCCGCCGGAGCGGGAATTAGAGAACATTTACATTTTCATATAGTTCCACGTTGGAACGGAGACTCGTCATTTATGGCAATTTGTGATGAAATAAGGGTAATACCGGAACATCTTTCGGCTACCTACGCAAAACTCAAACCATATTTTAATAATTAATCCAAGGGGGATCCATGCGTTTTTTGACTACACTTTTTATTACTGTCCTTTTTTTCTTTTGTGCTTTGTTTTTGTTACAAAACAAAGAGGTTTTAGCTATTCCCATGACTTTGGGGATTGATCTTTTTTTTATAGACCGAGTGGAATCTATTGAATTACCATATTATTTTTTAGTGTTGTGTGCTTTTGTCGTGGGAGCTTTCAGCACGTTTATTTATCTGCTTTTGGGGCGTTTGAGCTTAGGAAGCTCTTTGCGTCAAGCTCGCAAACAGGTTAAAGTTTTAACAAAAGAGTTAGAAGTGGTAAAAGCTAACTTCACAAAAGAGTTAGAAGGCGTAAGAGCCGACTTGGTAAAAGCCGAAGAGCTTAATGCCGCATATGAACAAAAAACCTTGGAAGCTAAACCGGAAGAAGCTATTAGTGCCTAATCACAATCAAGTTTTTGCCTAAATACAGTTACAAATTGACACCTATTTAAACCAACAAGAAGCTTATCATATGCTTACCGATAAGATTCTTTTGCGTTGAAAAAACATAATGATTCCTTAAGGTTCAGCCAAAATATTAAAATCAAATGAATAAAAAAACACAAGCCGACTTACTCTCTGATGATCTTAACGCCGACCCTTCATTGAATAATGATTCCGTAAGCTTGTCTGACCCTGCTGTGTCAAATTCCCCTTTATTGGCTCAAGCCTCAGAACCTAAACCGACTTTTCGCTTAACTCCGATGTTTGAACAATTTTTGGCAATTAAAGAAAAACACCCAAACGACTTATTGTTTTATCGCATGGGTGATTTTTACGAATTATTTTTCGAAGACGCCGAAATAGCCGCCAGAGAGCTACAAATTACTTTAACTTCTCGCAGTGGGAATACAGACAATAAAATTCCCATGTGCGGAGTTCCGCATCACTCAGCAAATTTATATTTAGCCGAGCTTTTAAATAAAGGTTATCGAGTTGCGATTTGTGAACAGGTCGAAGACCCAAAAACCGCAAAAGGTTTGGTTAAGCGTGAAGTTGTTAATGTTTTAACCCCGGGGACTATCCTTGAAAATCTAAATATCGAACCGAAAGGAAATAACTTTTTGGGGGCTTTGTTTTGGGACGTTGAAAATTCTGATAAAACAAACCCCAAAGGGGCTTTTGCTTGGCTTGATTGTAGTACGGGCTATTGGACGGGCTTAAGCTCAAAAAATATTTCCGAATTATGGCAATGGGTGATCAAAATGCAACCACGAGAGTTGGTGATTCCCGACTTTCAGTTAAGTGCATTTAAAATTCCCGAACCCATAAAAAACAGTAAGATACAGTTAGTCAGAGTCCCCCTGCGTTCTTATTTCAACTTTAAAAGTGCCGAAAAAAAACTTTTGGAAGTGCAAGGGGTGGCGGAACTTGCGGCTTTGGGACTAGAAGAAAAACCCGAACTCGCAAGGGCTTGCGTCGCTTTATTAACTTATCTGCAACAAACTCGCAAAAACACTCAAATTCCGCTTCAGGCTTTTAAACCACTTGATCAAAATAAATATTTGGTCATTGATGAAGTAACCGAACGCAATTTGGAATTATTTAAACGCATGGACGGTAGCAAAGGTTCAGGCACCTTATTGCATGTACTTGATAATTGCTTAACGCCGATGGGAAGCCGTTTATTGCAAGAGCGTCTACATTATCCTTTTAAAGACCTTGAACAGATTACTGAAATACAAAATGCCGTAAAATATTTACTTGAAAACCAAGGTTTACGTCTGCGTCTTCAAAAAATATTAAGTCAAGTTCAAGACTTAGAGCGTCTTAGCACTCGTATTCACGTTAATCGCACCAACCCTCGAGATGTTTTGGCGTTAGGTACGAGCTTGGCTTGTTTGACAAATTTACGTCGCTTATTGGAAAACCCGCTCAATACAAGTATAATTAGTGATAATTCCGAAACAACGCCGAAAAATGAACCTCTTGCTTATCCGACTGCAACTGATGTTGGCGGAATGAATTTACCTAAAGCACTACAAACCCTTTTGAAAAAATGGGACGATTTAAGCGATATTACAAGCCTGATCAAACAAGCCTTGGTTAACGAACCGCCCATACAAATTACCGAAGGCGGTATTTTTCAAACAGGTTTTAACAAAGAACTCGATGAATTAATTGACCTAACCGAACACGGAACTCAAAAATTAAACGAACTTTTGCTTAAAGAACAGGAAGAAACGGGAATAACAAAACTCAAACTTGGACAAAACCGTATCTTCGGTTACTTTTTTGAAGTTCCAAGAGCGTTGGTTGGTCAGCTACCCGAACGCTTTACTCGCCGCCAAACCGTCGCTAACGCCGAGCGTTTGACTACTCCCGAATTAAAAGCCTTGGAAGAAAAGCTCAACCTTGCAACAGATAGACGTAACAGCTTGGAATATCAAATGTTTCAAGATTTAAGAGAGCGTGTTGCTTCGGTTTGGACAAGAATTATTTTTATGGCGAGTGTGGTTTCTGCCTTAGATTATTGGCAAAGTTTGGCAGAGGTTGGACATAAAAACAAATGGGTTTTACCCAGTTTACATTCGGGTTTTGAGCTTGAAATAGTTGCGGGTCGCCACCCCGTTGTTGAAGCTATTCAGGGACGTTCCAATTTTATCCCCAACGATATTTATCTAAATGAAAACAAAAGGTTGATTATTATTACCGGACCAAATATGGCGGGAAAATCAACCGTCTTGCGTCAAACCGCTTTAATCACTATTTTGGCTCAAATGGGTTCTTATGTTCCGGCAAACAACGCTAAAATCGGTATCGCCGACCGGATTTTTTCACGAGTTGGAGCGTCTGATAACCTTGCCGAAGGGCAAAGTACTTTCATGACCGAAATGATGGAAAGTGCCAGAATTTTACGTCAGGCGGGTCGCAACAGTCTGGTTATCTTAGACGAAGTCGGACGAGGCACCAGCACTTTTGATGGATTATCTCTTGCTTGGGCAATTGCGGAAGATTTGGTACAAAGGGCAAACGGACAAGTTCGCACTCTTTTTGCTACTCATTATCATGAACTGACTGCTCTTGAAGGAAAAATAAGCGGAATTGCCAATATGAATATTGCAATTAAAGAATCGGGCGGTGAAATTATCTTTTTAAGACGGCTGATTCCCGGACCTTCCGATCGCAGTTATGGAATCGAGGTGGCAAAACTAGCCGGAGTTCCGGCACAGGTTATTCAAAGAGCAAAAGCGATTTTAGCAGAACTTGAAAAAAATAATGCTTTTAATACGAAAATAACTTTACGCAATGAAACTCAACTTTTACTCGGCTTAAACTCAAAAACAAAAATATTACCAGACGAACAGCTTGTAAAAACCCAAGAAACTGTGCTAATAGATAAAAAACAAGAACAAGCCCTTAACTTATTTCAAGAGCTAAAAGAGCTTGACTGTGATAACTTAAGCCCGATAAATGCGTTAACTCTATTAATTGATTGGAAAAAACGTTGGAAATAAAAATGAAAAACATATTGCAAAAACTTTTTGTCTTGTTTGTACTTTTAATATTTATATTCGCTCTTTCCGCTTGCGGAAAATCTTCTATGCCCAAACCGCCTAAATCAAACCAAGAACTAAGCTTCGAAGCTGTTGGCGGTAAACTCGTTAATAATAATTGTATTGCTATCCAAGGAACTTTAAGCGGAGCGGTAGATAATTTAAACGACATAGTTTTTGAATTTGAACCGATAGATGATAACTCTTGTACTACTTGCCCTTTTACCTCAAGAGAAAGACAAGTTTTTTCCGCTTGGAACCTAGGTATAAAAGCTGAAAACCCCAACTTTAGCAAACTTTATTGTCCGCAGCTTAAAGGGAAAGGCGTTTTAAAAGGTTTTCGTTGGCGTTTAGTCGCAACTAATGTATATCTTAATTTACCTAATGTTATTTCAACAGAAGTTTTAACTTATTTAAAATAAGTTAAGTTGCGTTTATTATTTCAGTTTTCAACAACACTCTGTAATAGCCTGTCTTTATTATATAATCAAACAAATTAAAGACAAGAAAGAAGAGCAGTATTGTGTACTTAAAATTTTTACACATAAGCGATTGGTTTGTGCGAACCTTTGGTTTTTTGTTTAGAAAACATGCACGTTTGGCAAAAGACTTTGACGAAAGGCTGGTTGCTTCCGAAACTTGGGGCGAAGAATTAAAGAACAGCACCCACAGAGTTTGGATTCAAGCCGCTTCTCTCGGTGAATCTCTTTTAACCCAAGAGCTTGTCCTTGCTTTAGTTCAAAAAATAAAACAAGACTCTAAAGACAATACAGCACAAAAACTTGGTTTATTACTAACTTCGGGAACTCAAGAAGGCAAAAACGAGTTATTAAAAATCAAAGGTTTGGTTAATAATAACGAGCTAAATATTTGCGTTAAACTTTTCCCTTTATTCACACAAGCCTATATGCGTCTTGCTTTGGAAAAAACCCGCCCTTCTTTAGTTGTTTTATTGGAAACAGAGATTTGGCCGGGCTTGTTGCTTGCTTGTGTTGAACATAAAGTTCCGTTAATTATTTTAAATGCCCGCATGAGCGAAAAAAGTTTTAAACGCTATAGTTTAATGCAAAAACTTTGGAATCATTTTGACGATAATAATGTTCCCCAAGAAGTGCTTGCAATTTCAGAGCTTGACGCAAAACGTTATGCCTCTTTGTTTAAACACGCCGCCGTTAAAGAAATGCCGAATATTAAATTTAGCCGTGCAACCAGACCGCTTAACCCTGAACGTATTGAAACTTTGCGTTTACTGTTTTCAGCCGATTTGTCTTGTCCCATACTGTTGTTTGCTTCGGTAAGAGCAGAGGAAGAAGAACAACTATTGCTTGTTATTCAACAAGTAAAAAAACAAATGCCCGAACTTGTGGTTGTTATTGTTCCAAAACATTTGGAGCGTGCTGCTGGTTGGGAAGACAAAATAAAAGAACTTAACCCTGAGTTTAATCTTCGCTTGCGTAGCACAGTCAACAAAGATGCACCGATTACTTGTAATGAAATTATAATTTGGAATACAACGGGTGAGTTGGTCGCTCTTTATAATTTAGCTCATAGCGTTTTTGTCGGCGGAACTTTATTATCTGAACTTGGCGGACAAAATTTTATTGAGCCTCTGATTTATGGAATCAGACCCTTTATAGGTCCATATTGGAAAAATTTTGAATGGGTGGGTGATGCCCCATTTAAACTAGGTTTAGTACGAGTTGTTCCGAATATTAAAGAGCTGGCTCAAGCTCTGATTGACGATTTAAAAACCAAACAAGACAGAGAAGCAAGCAAAGCCAAAGCCTACGAATGGCTCGAAACAGAACAAGGCGGAGCGGAACAAGCCGCAGAAGCTATTTTAAAATATTTAAAAATTGGTTATGATTAAAACAGCTTTTTTTGAGAGTTTTAATAATTAATTGATAGGCGTTTTATTTTCTATAATGCAACCTAAATTCACATTCTTTCAATTTGAGTTGCCGTTAAATCAATACAAAAGGGTTTTATTATTTGGCGTAAGTAATTTTTCCTATGAAATCTTTGAACGAATATATTTGCCATGACGGCATTTTGCATACTGCTCCGGTCATGTCCCTTAAAAATTAACGCCCACCCAAAGAACACAATAATTCATAAGCTATAGTCTCGCCCCATTTTGCCAATTGTTCGGCTTTAACCATATTTTCTTTTTCTCCGCCCAAGATAAAAGCCTGGTCGCCTATTTTAACTTGACCCTCTGGAATATCGCTTATATCTACAACACACATTTGCATGCAAATACGCCCAAGTAGGCGTACTTTTCGGCCATGTAAAATAAAATGAGCATAATCAGTGGCGTTTGCTTGGTGATTAAGTTGATTAAACTTTGCAACGCTTCGCAATAAACCGTCGGCATAACCTATTCCCAAAACAGCTACTCGCATATTTGAGGGGGCAACAAAGGTTCCGCCATAGCTGACTTCATCGCCTTTTTTTAGAGTTCTAACTGTTAAAACCGGGGCTAATACCTGCATAACCGGTTCTAAAGCCGTAGCGTTTTTTTCAAGTTCTGTTCCATAAAAAGGGTTAATCCCATACAATGCAATTCCGGGTCGAAAAAGCTGTGGGGTTTTTATTTTAAGATGAGGGCTGATTTGTGCATGATTTAATAAACCCGCCGAGTTACAAAGCGAAGCAGTAATATCTTGCCAAGAGGCATGAAAAGTATTGACTATTTCGCTAAAAATTTGAGCTTGTTGAATAGTTTTTTCCAAAGAGTTTTGTTCTATTTCGTCCGCACAAGCAAGATGTGAGGCAAGCAAAACAGGTTTCAAACAAGTATTCTGTTTGAGATATTCTCGCAAAGCATTGGCATCATCAAAGTTAAAACCCAAACGAGACATACCCGTATTAAACTTTAAGGCAACAGGAAAAGGCGTTTTCAATCCACTCTCTTGGTTAAGACAACTCAATAAAAGTTCAAGCTCTTCTTTCGTTCCTATTAATGGAAGAATCTTGTGTTTTACACATAAATAGGCTTCATCTTTGCCTTTTACGCCTAAGAGGCTAATTATTTTTAACTGTTCATCAAATTCAGAGTTTTGAGCCAACGTTGATTTGAGTTTAACAGCTTCCAAGCTTGTTCCAACACCAAAACAGCGAACGTTATGTTGAAACAAAGACCTTCCGATTGTTTCGAGTCCGTGTCCGTAAGCGTTGGCTTTAATGATTGGTAAAACAGAATTTTGGAAAAAACCGTGATTGAAGTTTTTGTTAAATTTTTTCGCTTCTTGTTCCAAAAAAATAAAATTGTTTTTTAAAGCCACCAAAGAATTTTTTGTTGTTTGACTTGATTGATGATTAAAATCAATGTGTTGCATTAATGTTCTCCTTTACTGTTTTTAGCGAAGCGGCGTTATAAATACTTTTATTTTTTTTTAGCTTATGTTAGAGTTAGTAAATTAAAATCATTACTATAAATGATACACTTCAACCTTTATTATCTTAGAGTGTCTTGAGTTGTAAATTTGTATTAAATTACCCTTTATTGCAATTGTTTTTTTATTCCTGATTGCAGTATTTTTTGGATACATAAAAAATGCCAATAAAATCTCTTTTTAAATATAGTCCGTCTTTCTCTTCTTTTTTTCTGCGTTTTTTTAAACAAAGCGGTTTACTGCTTTTAACTTTTTTGGTTTTGCCTGTTTCTCTTGCTTTTGCCAAGGGGCGTTTAATCAAATCTTATACGGAACCAAAACCGATAGTTTCTCAAACCATGACAACTTTAAAAATGTTGGACGATGAAGACGGAGAAGTCGTTTGGAACTTGAGTGCTGATAAAGTTAATAGCTTAAATGAAGCCAATATCTACGAAGCCGAAGGGCATGTCGTCATTTCTCGAGGCAACGACCGCCTTGAAGCTGATTTTGCACGCTATTTTATGGATACAAAATGGATTTATTTGCGTGGAAATGTTGCCGTTAAAATGGGGCGAGACGACCTTAAGGCTCAAGAAGCCGAGTTTGATCTGGCAAACCGCACGGGTTGGCTAAAAGACGGTACTGTTTTTATGGCAGACCAACACCTTATTTTTAAAGGCGAACAGGTTCAAAAACATACAGGCGACGTTTACAGTTTTTACAACGCTCGCTTAACGGCTTGCGAGGGCGACGTTCCGGCTTGGTCTTTGAGTGCCGAAGAGGCGGTTGTTGAAGTTGACGGTTACGCAAGACTTTGGGACGCAAGTTTTAATATAAAAGATACTTCGATTGTTAAAACCCCGGTTATGATTTTACCTGCCAAAAAAACAAGACAATCTGGTTTTTTGATGCCTCATTTAAGCTATAGTACACGTAACGGAGCAACCTATAGCCAGCCATATTTCTGGGCTATTGACGACAGTCATGATGTAACCGTAAATACAAGCTTTATGCTTGAACGTGGAGTAATGGGCGGTTTTGACTACCGTGCCGCTCCCAGCACTCATGATAACGTCTGGTTTGCCGCAGACTTTTTACAAGATGCAAAAAATGTTACCAGTCCTGCCTCGACCCTTTATAGGGGTGATAATTTAATGCGTACAAATTATGACCGTTGGTGGATCAGGGGTATGGGCGACTTTCTTTTGGAAGACCCACGCTGGAGACTTAAAACTGATTTAGATTTAGTTTCTGATCAAGAATATCTGCAAGAATTTAAACGTGGTCGTCAGGGTTTTGACCGCAACCAAAATGACGCATTCGGCATGTTTAGCCGAGACTTAGCGGAAAAAGACGATAAAAGAGTTAGCGGTGCTATGATTGAAAGAGACTGGGAGCGTTTTGGCTTTAATGCCGGTCTTACTTATACCCAAAACCAATATTTGGGAAATGGGAATATGGCTCGTAGCCAAGATACAACTGTCCAAGAGTTACCCGAAATGAATGCCTTTTTATACCGTGGCGAAGTTATAGACGGCTTTCCTTTGCTTGAAGCTGAAGCACACGGTCAAATATCTTATTTTACCAGAACCAAAGGACCAAAGGGAAGCCGGGCATTATTACACCCGCGTGTAATTGTTCCGCTCACCTCGGAATATGGTTCCATTATCGGTTCTTTTGGAATTCAACAGGCAAACTATGGAACGGAAGGTAACGATTATTCATGGATCGAAGGCATTGACGGAACTTTAACCAAAGGGGATAAAGCCACTCGCTATAACCGCACAATTCCCGAATTTGATATTGCCTCAAGCACAGAGTTTATGCGTGTTTTCTCTCTTGACTATACCCCCTTGGAACTAAACGAAAAGAACGCCGGCGAAAGCGTTTGGACAGGGCTTAGACACTCCGTTCAACCCAGAGTCGGCTATAAAAACGTTGCCAACGAAAATCAAAACCGCCTGCCTTATTATGATGATTACGACAGGCTTGAACCAAGAAACGATATTTATTATTCCGTTACCAACGTCTTAACTCGCAAACGTGAACGTGTTTCCGTTAAAACCGACAAAAAAGGCGAATTAATACCTGAGTTGGAAACAGATTATCTTGATGTGCTTCGCTTTAGAGTTGAACAATCTTACGACATCAGAGAAGCAGACAGAGATTATGACAAAGAATATCCACGCCGTCCGTTTTCTGATTTACTAACCGATTTAACAGTAAGCCCGACGGAATATTTTTCGGTCTACAGTAAGCTTTGGTGGTCTACCGAAGACGGTAAATTAACTCGTTCAGATCAAGGCGTTAGAATCAGCTATGCCGATTGGGGAAGTTTAAGTAGTGGTTATTTTTATCGTTCTGACCTTGATGAATATAAAAGACAAAGACCAGATGAAGTAAATTATATTTATGCAAGCGGCGACTTAAACGTTGGTGGTCCTTGGTGGCTTGGCTTTAGCTACGCCAGAGATATCGAAGGAAGCGCCGATATAGAAAAAGCCGTTGCCATTGGCTATCGCCATCAATGCTTTTTCATTAGCTCTGAATTTGCTATCGAACCTGATGAAAAAAGCTTTGGATTGTTTATTGAATTGGCAGGGCTTGGAGAATAGTTTGCACTTATTGTCAAGCGTTAAGAAGTATATTATAATTTTTTGAAACACTAAACCCCGTTTAAACATTAACAGAGTAAGCTATGTTTTTTGGAAAAAAAGATAAAAAAGAGTCGAAAGACAACATAATAAAAGACAGATACAAACGTGAATTTGTTGAATTTTATTGTCCACGCTGTCAGGTCAGCAAGATTATTTGCGTACCGGAAGAAGACAGTCCGCAATGTGATATTTGTCGTCAAGCAATGATTATGAAAGAAATTTTAACGGAAGGAAAATATTGATTTTTTTTCTGTTGCCTTAGGTTTTATAAAAAAATAATATTGGAGTGTGTTATGAAACTAACTAAATTTTTTGGTGTCATAATTGTGATGGCTTGTTTTGTTATGACAAGTACCGTTTTTGCATTGGCAGCCGACACTGAGTTGGCAAAAAAATCTACAATAAATAAAATTCTTTCACGCGGTGAAATCCGTGTAGGAATTGACGCCGGTTATATGCCTTTTGAAATGGTCAACAAAAAAGGTGATTTTATCGGCTTTGATATTGATTTAGGAAAAGAATTGGCAAAAGCCATGGGCGTTAAATTTGTGCCTGTTAATACTGATTTTGATGGTCAGATCCCTGCCCTACTCACAGGTAAATTTGATATTGCAATAAGCGGAATGACCATTACCCCTGAGCGTAATTTAAAAATAGCTTTTTCAGACCCTTATATTGTTATAGGTCAAACCATTTTGTTAAACAAAAAACATGAAGGAAAAATCACTTCATGGGAACAACTTAACGACCCACAATATACCGTTGCCGCACGTCAAGGCACAACCAGCGAATTTGTAACCAAACGCTTATTAAGCAAAGCAAACTATAAATCTTTTGAAAAAGAAGTTGATGGTGCTTTAGATGTTGTAAACGACCGTGCTGACGCTTGGGTTTACGATATGCCGTTTAACGTTGTGTTTATGGCTGAACAAGGAAAAGGTAAAGTAATTCACCTTGATAAGCCTTTTACTTATGAACCGCTCGGAATTGCCCTTCAACAAGGCGACCCTGATTTTGTAAACTTCTTAAATAACTTTTTAAGACAGATTAAAAATGACGGACGTTATGACCGTATGTATAAAAAATGGATTGACTCAACCGAATGGTTTAACGAGACTCAAAACGCTAAATAGTTTTTTCTGATATTTATTATAATGTTATTTTGCCGGTTACAAACTTTTGTCGCCGGCAAAATATACTTTAACATCAGGACATAAAGCCGAAATGAGGCTATTGAACAATCGGCTCAAAGTGGCTTGATCCGGAAAGACACTCCAAAAAGCACGAATAAAGACGACAAAATAACGCAAAACCAGTTTTGCAATTGTCTTGAAATAGACAACGGCTGTTGCTATTCTCGGCTGATATTAAAAAAAATAAGTACATAAACTTTTATTAAGTTATGTTTAAATTTTATTGTATAAAAAGCTAAGTTGATTAAAGGATTCTTATATGAAGAATTATCGGGGGCTTGATGCCCCTAAGGGACCTTGGTATTATAGAGTATGGGGGGCTGTATTTGCCCTGCTTGTTTGTGTTACAATCTTTTTTATTTGGAAAGCTTCAACTAAAATTGATTATGTTTGGCACTGGGAGCGAGTTCCGGCTTATTTTTGGACAAACACAACTCAAGAAGTTCGTTCCGACTTTACGGGAAACATCTCTGAAATTCGTAAAGAAGGAAACTCAAACATCATTGTTTTAAAAAACGACAACAATGAGGTTAAAGATTCTGTTGCCGTGCCTGCTGATGCGACTTTACACTATTCAAGCGGAGATAGCATATATCAAGGTGATGTCTTAGCATCTTTTCCGATAAGTAAACCCGGGGTCTTGCTCCAAGCTTTGTGGCTTACTCTTTGGCTTAGCGTATTGGCTATTTTAATCGGTATGGTGCTAGGTTTATTGACGGGGTTAGCGAGGGTTTCGGAAAACCCTGCTTTACGTTGGGGGGCTATTACTTATATAGAACTAGTGCGTGGTTCTCCGCTTTTGGTTCAAATGTACCTACTTTATTTTGTTGCCGGTCCTTTTATCAATTATGCTTTAGCATGGGTGACTATTACTTATAGCGAACTCGTTCTAGGTTCAGCTGTAGGCGTTGAGGCTCCAGTTTTAAATGAACTTTGGTTCGGGGTTTTGGCGTTGGCTGTTTTTGCCGGTGCCTATGTTGCCGAAATTGTTAGAGCCGGCATTCAAAGCGTTAGCCGAGGACAAATGGAAGCGGCTCGCTCTTTGGGCATGAGCTATGGTAAAGCCATGCACAAAATTATTTTACCTCAGGCATTTAGACGTATTTTACCACCTTTGGCGGGTCAATTTATCAGCTTAATTAAAGACTCTTCATTGCTTGGCGTTATTACTGTCCGAGAGCTAACAAAAGCAACTCGTGATATTGTTTCAAGCACGGCACAACCTTTTGAATTTTGGCTAACTTGTGCATTTTTATACCTTATTTTAACTTTTACGCTGTCTTTGTTTGTACAATATCTAGAACGGAAGGCTGTACGATGATTAAAGTCAATAAAATCAACAAATATTTTTATATTCCCAATGAATTACACGCACTTAAAGACATAACTTTACACGTTTCAAAAGGTGAAGTTTTAGTTATTATCGGACCATCAGGTTCGGGAAAAAGTACGTTATTACGTTGTTTAAACAGGCTTGAATACGCAAGTTCCGGCGAAATTAATATTGATGGCGAAAATATTTTGAGTGCAACCTGCAATATTAATCAAATCAGAGCGGAAGTCGGAATGGTCTTTCAATCGTTTAATCTCTTTCCACACTTAACGGTTTTAGAGAATGTTAGTCTTGCCCCTATTTCCGTAAGAGGAAAATCTAAAGCAGCCGCTGATCAACGCAGTTTGGAGCTTTTAACAAAAGTTGGCTTGGCGGATAAAGTAGCTTATTATCCCGGAAGACTCTCGGGCGGTCAACAACAGAGGGTTGCGATTGCTCGTTCTTTGGCGATGAACCCCAAGGCTTTACTGTTTGATGAGCCAACCAGTGCGTTAGACCCGGAAATGGTCGGCGAAGTCCTTGAAGTTATGAAAGATTTGGCAAAAGAAGGCATGACCATGGTGGTTGTAACCCACGAAATGGGTTTTGCTCGTGAAGTTGCCGATCGGGTAATTTTTATGGATCAAGGCATGATCATCGAAGAGGGCAACCCGGAAGAGCTGTTTTCCAACCCAAAAAATGAACGTACCAAGCTGTTTTTAAGTCAGATTTTATAGTCATTATTTGTTTAAAGCTTGATTAATATTCAAACAATACTGCTTGGGTTAATATTTGAAACAATATTGAGGCTTTACAAGATAGCTTTATAATTGGCTTTATTAAAACTATCTGCTAAAATTCGTTTATTAGTAAAAACAGAGTGTAACACTTTGTTTGACAAGGGGCTTTGTCTTGCTTGTCAAGTTAATCAATCGGAATTCCATTACTGCGATATTCATTGAGTTTGTTTCTCAGCGTCCTCACAGAAATGCCAAGAATATCGGCGGCTTGAGTTCTATTGCCTTGGGTTTGAGCCAGCCCTTTCATAATCATAATTCTTTCCATTTCATGTAGGGGAATAACGCCTGCGGCTGTGTTGTTGGCGTTATCTATACCTGCGTTTGCCGAATAATTTACGCTGTTTTCAGGTTCTTGAACCTTATCGTTTTCTTCATAGTCCAAACTTGCAAAAGCGTTGTCATCAAAAGTTTCATTATCTTCGCTAAAGATAGGCCAAGTATCAGAATCAAGCAAGAAATGGGCTGGGGTAATTGCCTGCCCACCGGACAACAAAGCGGAGCGTTCCATCAGGTTTTGCAGTTCCCTGACGTTACCCGGCCAGTCGTGATTTTTGATCCATTTAAGGGCTTCGGGGCTTAATTCAACACGTTTTAGCTTATATTCTCTGGTGTAAAGGTCAAGGAAAAATCTGGCAAGGTTCAACATATCGTCGCCTCGCTCTTTTAAAGAGGGAAGACGCAAAGGAATTACGTTAAGACGAAAATATAAGTCTTGTCTAAATTTCCCTTCTTTTACCCAATCTTCAAGTTGGCGGTTAGTTGTTGCCAAAACCCTAACATCAATTTTAATGGTTTCCGTTCCGCCGACTCTGTCGAGTTCGCTCTCTTGTAAAACACGCAAAAGTTTTGCTTGTAACCCAAGCTCCATTTCTGAAATTTCATCGAGTAAAATAGTGCCTGTATTCGCCATTTCAAATTTTCCGAGTTTACGGGCTATAGCGCCGGTAAAAGAACCCTTTTCATGTCCAAAAAGCTCGCTTTCCAACAAATGTTCAGGCAAAGCGGCACAGTTTACGGCGACAAAGGGTTTATCGGCTCTATCGCTGTTGGAATGTAGAAAACGAGCAAACATCTCTTTACCCGTTCCGGATTCGCCAGAAATTAAAACGGTCGCTTTTGATGAGGCAACTTGTTTGGCTAACGCTAAAACTCGGCCAATACTGCTATGACTTCCCACAATACGCGGACTTGGAGCGGGAGTATTTCCGCCTAAAGTAGAATGAGGCGGAACAGGAATTTCTTTTTTTTCTCTCGGTAGGGCGGCTAAAATCTTTGCACTTTCCAAGGGTTCAACCCAATAGTCTCTTGCCCCAAGTTCAAGACAGCGTTCTGCGTCTTCCGGGGTTGGGCGTTCGCTAAAAACAATAATAGGCGGAAACTCTTCTTCGGCTGCCAGATTTAACAATTCGGCGACTCTATAACCGGGTAAATTGGCACGGCTTAAAATAAGAGTAGGCGGAGACTTGCGAATAAAGCTTATTGCTCCTTTAAGCGTATCAGCTATACCAACATCAACGCCAGCATCTCGCAATTCGGGAAACACACGAGTGGCTGACTGAGCAGGAGCTATAAAAAGTACACGCTGATTAGACATTTATCTTACCTTATGTTTAATTCTCAAATAATATATAGATCATTACAAAACTATGTTTTTTTCTATCATTTTCTACCCTGCTGATGCAGCATATAAAATGTCTTAAGCCTCAAAAACCACTAATTTTACAAGAAAAGTAAATTAGATTTATATTTTCAGGGCTACGCCGCCGAAGCCCCCTAGTCCACTCTTCGGAAAAGCCGTAATAATATCTTTCATTTGTGCTTTTTAAAGTTTATTCTTCATAAAAGCAACTTTGAGACTATTGCATAATAGACTCTATATTAAAAATACTTGCTACAAATATATAAAAATGACAATATTTTTTTAATAAAATGTGTTACAAAAACTTTATATAACATATTCTTGAAAAGAAAACTAGTAGTTAACCAGAGGAATTTTATATGAGTGTGAAAAAAGAATATAGCTCTAATGATAATATTGACGCTGTGTTGTTAAGTTTTTTACACAACGAAATCAGTCTTGATGCCGTAAAAACAAAACTTAATCTAAAACCCTATCAAGAGCTTTTTGAAGGCTTAAACCTAGACCACCACAGGAAAAAAAGAACTGGCTTTGGAGAAACCGTTTTAGCGGAAGGTAAAAGCTTTGAACGACTTTTTGCCGCAATCAAAGGGCTTAGCCTTAATCACACAGGCAATATAAGCCCAGTTTTAGCAACCAGAGTTTCAATAGAACAAGGCGAGGCATTGTTAGAGGCTTTTAACAATGAACAAAGCGAAACCCCCGAACAAACTTTTGAGTTTTGGGCGGACGCAAAATTATTTTCTTATGCCAAACCTTTAAATTTAACTCCGCCTTGGACCTTAGAAAGCCAAAAAGACAAAAACCCCGAGCTAATTATTGTTACTGCCGGTGCAGCTGATATGTCCGTAGCTCTTGAAGCTTTGGGAACAGCCCGTTTTTATGGGCTTGACCCTATTTTAGCCCCCGACCTTGGAGTTGCGGGTTTACACCGTTTAGCACCTTGGTTACCTTTATTGCAACAAGCTAAACTAATTATCGCAATCGCCGGAATGGACGGAGCCTTGCCTAGTGTGTTGGCCGGGTTGTCTCGTTGCCCCGTGCTTGGTGTTGCGACTAGTGTTGGTTATGGCGTAGCGAAAGGTGGCTATTCCGCTCTTTTTAATATGCTTTCGGCTTGTGCACCGGGGCTTGCGACCATGAATATTGATAATGGCTATGGGGCGGCTATGTTTGCGGCTAAGATGTTGAAGAGGTAACGTTTGATGATTCTTCTTCTTTTAGTAAAATTTCTTCATCTTCTTTTTTTTCTGAGAATCTGTTAGTCAAAAACATCTGCGACAAGCTAATATCATTAGTTGACATAACATCACCTTGGAAATCACCCTTTCCAGCTAAATATGCAGATGTGCCTGGAATGTCATTTTCCCACCTATCCATTGAAGAATGAAGAGCATTAACCGCAACTTTCATATCAGCATCAGAAAGCACTTTTTGACCACCTATAGCATCAAGAGCCATAAGTTCATGTATTTTTCCGATCCATTTCCTACTTGTGTCTGTGAAAGATGTATTTGAACAATATTGAGCCAAGGCATCACGCTCCGCAATCAACTTTTCGCGCCTAGCTAAATTTTCTGGAGACCATGTAGAATAATCTGGTTCATCTACCATTCCCATATTCTTACGGAAATTATCATACCAAGTATTCACCTGAGAACCAACGTCTGTATTTTTCTCTGATTTGGCAGCCTGTTCCATGGCAATATACTTATCCCTTGCCGCACTAGATATATTAACTGTATCCATAGACGACGGTGAAGAAGCTTGCAACTTTTTGATAGAGTGTGATTTTTCATTGAGTGAATTGATACTTGACAATCTTGAAATATAATTTGATGAATTAATATCAAATGCATCCATGTTTATTATCCTTTAAGTTTTAACATTTAAGCTTTAACACTTAAGTTTTAACACTGTTGCGAAAATTTTTCCCATTCAGTTCCTAATTGCAGTTAAAAAGCAACTATTATGCCATTATAAAAACATACCAATCCAACAGTTTTTAGGACTAGTAGCATTTGACAATGGATACGGGGCGGCTATGTTTGCGGCTAAGATGTTGAAGAGGTAAAGTAACGATGATAAAAGCACGCAAAATGGAGTTTGACAATGGTCTTAAATAATGAGTTAACCAGACTTGAAAGAATATAAATTTCAGTTTAATGATAAGCACACAAACAGATCATAAGGTATATTATGTTAAAAAAATTTTGGCGTATTACTATTCATTCCGAATTTTCCGCCGCACACGCCCTGCGAAATTATAACGGAAAATGCGAACATCTTCACGGACACAACTTTGGGGTTTCTATTACTATCCAAGGCGAAAAACTGAGCGAAGACACAGAACTTTTATTAGATTTTACTGTTTTAAAACAAGAGCTTAAAAGCGTTTTGGAACTTTTGGATCATAAAGACTTAAACGCCGTTTCGCCCTTTGATAAAATCAACCCCTCGTCTGAAAATATCGCACGTTTTGTCTTTCAAGCCCTCGCCCCTCGCTTAACCAAGTATGCTGTTACGCTATATGAAGTAAATATTTCTGAAAGAGGTCCGCAATCGGCGAGTTATTTTGAAGTATTTGAGTAAAACATGAATGATTCAGTAAAATAAGGCTAGACTTACTAAATAAGGTAAAAACTATGGTAATGTTTCACGATTCAATAATGAATGTCTGGCTTGAGCACTTTAAAAGTTCTGAAATTGATAGCGTTGATTTTAACAGTTTATTGACTGATACAGTTTCAGCGATGACCCCTGGCTTTCTGCGGTCATTATTTAAAGAGTGGAAAGAAGTGGCTCCGACAAAAAGAGAAGAGTCGAAAAAATTTTATAAACTGAATTGTGCACGTTGGGAAAAAGGTTTTGAGGCTCTGGAGTTTCATATCGAATTATGTTGTAGTGTGGGAGAAGATTTTATTTCTTTTATTAAAGAAAGCCCTGATGACAACAAGAAGTTTCGGTATGAAGCGATCATTTGCAATCATGCTAAAGCGTGTTTGATATCTCGTGAAATATATTGCCTGCTTACAAATGGATATCCTGATGGTGCCGAAGCAAGATGGCGAGCTTTACATGAAGTGGCAGTTATTAGTCGATTTATTCTCGAGCATGGAGAAGATTGTGCAGAACGATACTTACTCCATAGAACTGTCGAACATCTTAAAATTATGGAACAATTTAGAGAACACGCTAAGATGCTTAATCAAACTCCGCTCTCAGATGAAGAGCTTGTGAATTTAAAGCCTGAAGTCGATATCTTGATTAAGAAATATGGTAAAACTTTTAAAAAGCCATATGGTTGGGCATATTCTGCTCTTCCACCAACTAAAGGTAGTATTCAGTTTAAAGACATTGAAAAATGTGTTTTACTCAACCATTGGAGACCATATTTTACTCAAGCATGTAATCATATCCACGCAGGCTCGCTTGGGCTAACTCCATCAAGAGCCTTATCTGAAAGCCAAACTCCAACGCTATTAGCAGGACAAAGCAATTCAGGAATGGGACAACCAGGACATATGACAGCTATAAGCCTTATGCATGCAACTTTCCCTATTCTCCAATTAGTACCGCTAATAGATTCTAATATTTATATGAAAATACTGATGGAGACTACAAACAACGTGGCAGAGGCTTTTATTGCAGGAAAAACTAAGTATGTCGATTGGAACTCATAGGTTTTAAATAAGTCAGGCAATAGATTTTGGTTATTTCATGGTCTTTTTTAACCTACCACAACTCAATCACCTGACGTTAACTTTATCCTTAATCTTCTGGATATCGACAGTATCAATATATTCTATGATATTTTTCCAGATAGAGTGAAAGCCAAAACCGCCTTCGAGCATTTCTTTTTTTGCCTCTTCCCTTGTCCAGCCTTGGCGAATAATACGATACATGGCGATAGTTAAGCCCGTCCGATCGGCACCATGTTTACAGTGAACCAAAACAGAACCCTTTGTTTTCGCCGCATCAATCGCTTTTAAAGCCTCAACAACTTCCTCGTCGCCAATCGCCCAAGTATTTACGGGCAGATGAATAAAAGTTATTCCCGAATTACGCAATATTTTTTCGTCTTTGTTTGACTGACGCAAAGAAATTACTGTATAAATTCCCAAGCTCTTCAAACCCTCCAAGGCATTTTTTTTGATTTGTGCAGAGCGGTAAAGATTGTCATCTACTTTATGTAGGTTAGGCAAACCTTGGATTTGAATGGGTTTTGCCCATATTTTGGCGGTGCTTTGTGCTGTTTGTTCCGCTTGTTGCGAGTTTGCATTTACCAAATTTATCTGAGTAAAAACGCCTGATATAACTAGCGACAACGCTATAACACAAAGATATCTCAAAGATTTGTTTAATGACAACATCTACTGCTTCCTGTTTAAAAAGTTATTCAAAATAAAACTAAAAAACACACGTTATAAATAATACGCTGATTATATTCTATTTTGCACAAACAAACACCGACTTAGCACAATCGCAAACTTATCAACAACTTATTTTAAGGTGCAATAATCCCCATAAACTCATAAATCAATCTGGCTGTCGCAAAATCAGGGGCATTGACGCCTTCTTTAGGTGCAAGCTCCACAAAGTCAGCACCGATAACTTTACGATTTTTACAAGCCGCTTCCAATAAATTTAGGGTTTGATACCAAGTTAAACCGCCGGGTTCCGGCGTTCCTGTACTGGGAATAATGCTTGGGTCAAGGGCATCAACATCAAAAGAAATAAAAATATTTTCGGGAAAGTCATCAGGCAAAAAACCTTTTTGAGGGTCGCCTGACCATCTTTCACCTAAATCAAACAACGCACGAGCATCAAGATGCCCAATATTCATAACTTTGCGATAAGTTACC
Source organism: Desulfovibrio litoralis DSM 11393 (assembly GCF_900143255.1). NCBI lineage: Bacteria > Pseudomonadati > Thermodesulfobacteriota > Desulfovibrionia > Desulfovibrionales > Desulfovibrionaceae > Desulfovibrio > Desulfovibrio litoralis. The sequence goes on along the minus strand of NZ_FRDI01000009.1, from coordinate 21,187 downwards.
TCTTCCGGTGAAAGACTGCGTACTCCAAGTTGAAAAAGTTTAAGATCCATTTCGCAAGCCCTACGCATTGGACAAGCATGGCTGTAAATCGAATCATGATAAGAATAGCGTAAGTCGGCGTGTGCATCAAAATGGACTATTCCAAAAGTTCCGAAATGTTTTTTCAAAACGCTTAAAATTCCCGGCGTAATACTATGTTCTCCGCCTAAAATAATTGGAACAACTTCACCTTTTGGGCGAGAACTTAAAGAGCTTTCAACAGCTTGCCCGATACGCTCCAAGATGGTTTTAGGTTCGCCCTTGCAATTAACGGCTTCTGCTGTATAAATTCCACAGACGGAAGGGTCTTTTTGTCCAGTCCAAACCTCAAGTTGCTCTGACGCTTCGATAATGGCGTTTGGACCGCCCGCTGTTCCGCCTCCGTAAGAAACGCTCGCCTCATAAGGCACGGGAATTATATGAAATAAACACTCACTTGCCCGTTGTTCAGGCAATTCAGATGCTAAAAAACGAAGACTCTTTGACATTATAAACCTCTTGCTAATTATTATACATATGAAAATAAAAAAAATCAAAACAAGCAACAATCAAGTTATCTATTTTAATTACTTGAAGTTTTTCAATTATTTTTTCTAAACTCTAAAGATACTACTTATTGTTTTATTTGTTTTTTTAATTTATACTAATCAAATATATTTTTTTTAATAATGAAAGGATTCAAATAAAGGTCGAGTTAAAGTTAGATGAAAACATTTACTTTTATCCATGCTGCTGATTTACATTTAGATTCTATTTTGCCTCTCGCAAAATTTTCTTTAAATGACCCTGACAGCGATCTTGAAATTGACAATAAATTTAATAAGCTTTGTAAAAAATATAAAAAATTATCCGAAGATGCCGTCTTTATTGCTTTTAAAAACTTAATCGAGCTTTGTCTAGTCGAAAAAGTCGACTTTTTAGTTTTATCCGGAGATTTATATCATCAGGCAGACGGTAGCCTAAAAGCATATTATGCCCTGAAAAACGCTTTTGTTGCTTTAAATAATGCAGGGATAGCCGTATTTATCGCACACGGTAATCATGACCACTTAAAAATAAATTCCTCAGACCTTCAAGAAAATTCCGAAATAAAAAATATCTTGCAATGGGAATCAAACGTTAAAGTTTTCGGAAACAAACTTCAGCGTTTGGAATTTTGCAAAGATAACGAATGTCTAGCTTTATTACATGGCATCAGTCATGCGAAAAACGCAGAAACTCAAAACCTTGGTAAAGATTTTAACAGGCAAGAACCCACCTTGCTTAAACCTGATTGTTTCCAAATCGGCGTTTTACATTGCACTATAGGCAAGTCTGATGAACACGAAAGATACGCCCCTTGCAACCTAAGCGATTTAATCGGTTCTCGTTTGGATTATTGGGCATTGGGGCATATTCATAAAAGACAAGTTCTCTGTGAACAACCCGCAATTCATTACCCCGGATCTCTTCAGGGTTTACATATAAATGAAACGGGGCAACACGGTTGTTTATTGGTCAAAGTTAACGAGCTTGGTCAAAGCTTGGTTACTTTTAAAGCCTTGGCTCCCGTGCAATGGGAATTAATCAATATAGATTTTAATAAGTTACAACGCAATGAACAGCCTGATGAAATCAAAACGCAAGAAAACACGCCAGAGAATGATTACGACCTAGAATCAGCTCAAAATCTTACAATTCAAAGCCTTGACGAACTGGAAGAATATTTGCTTGAAACTTGTATAAACGTTGCTACGCAAACACAGAGTCCGCTCTGTCAGCTTATAATCTTTCGTATAGTGTTGGAAGGCTGTTGCGAGCTTGATTCGGTTTTAAAAAAATCAGACGCAGAAACCGAATTGGTCAATAAGCTGAACCAAAGTTTACAAAAAATTATTGCCACAAAACGCAACGCTTTGTCTTCTCAGTCTGAAAAAGTTATTGATTTAATTATTAAAGATATTCATATCAAAACCAAACCTGTTCGAGATCTTAATTCTTTACGTTCAAACAGTGGCTTCGTCGGCGAGTTGTTGCGCTATTCCGATGAATTGTTAAACCAACTTGAGCCAAGCCAAGCGGAAAATAATATGGAAGATAAATTAGCGTTACATCAAACCTATATTGAACAAGAAACCGAATTAAAACATATTGTTGACGAGTTATATTTGTCAAAACGCAACAATAAATTTTTACCGCCAAAACCAAGCCATAGTTCCCTACAAGCCCTGATAAAAGAGGCGGAAGAACTTTGCCTTGAAAAATTAAAAATAGAATAATAATTTAATCAGCTTAATTATATAAGTTTCAGGAGTCGTGATGAACAAAACACCCACACCAAAAGGTTTTAAATTTGCTGTACATAAAGCTTATTTTCGTAAAGGCGAACGCAACGATTTAGCCTTGGTTGTAAGCGAATATCCCGCTCAAGTGAGTGCGTTGTTTACCGCAAACCTTTTTCCGGCGGCTCCCGTACTTGTCGCTAAAGAATATCTTGCATTAAATCAAAGTGTCAGAGCGGTAATAGTTAATACGGGTTCTGCCAACGCCTGCACGGGACAAGAGGGAATAGACAACTGTAAAAAAAGTACCCAATTAATCGCAGAAAATTTGGGCATAAAAGCAAGCGAAGTTTTACCCGCCTCAACCGGAGTTATCGGGTTACAAATGGATATGCCGGGTTGGGAAAAGGCGGCTCCGCTGATTTGTCAAAAACTCGGAACTGCCGAGCTAGAAGACTTTGCCGAAGCCACCATGACTACCGATGCCTTTCCTAAATTTGCGGGTATGAATTTAAAATTAAAAAACGGAACGGTTTGTCTTGCCGGTGTGGCGAAAGGTGCGGGCATGATCTGCCCAAATATGGCAACAATGTTGTCTACTGTTTTATGTGATGCTCAAATAGACAAAAAAGATTGGGACTTAATTTTTAAACAAGCTGTTGATCAAAGTTTTAATCGAGTTTCCGTTGACGGAGACACCAGCACAAACGATACAATATATAGCTTGGTCAACGGAGCTTCCGGCGTAAAACCTGAAAAAGACGAGCTTGAACTTTTACAAAACGCACTCACAAAAATATTAAAAGAACTCGCTTATTTATTAGTAAAAGACGGAGAGGGTGCCACCAAAGTTTTATTTATTAAAGTCAGCGGAACAAAAGATAATGCCGAGGCTGAAAAAGTCGCCAGAACCGTCGGACACTCTCAGCTTGTCAAAACGGCAATGTATGGCAAAGATGCCAACTGGGGTCGTATTGTAGCAGCAGCAGGACGTAGCGGAGTAAACTTTGATCCAAATGCCTTACGCTTGGTCTTTTGCGGGGTTGAATTATTTAAAAACTCACAACCCACAAAACTCGATTTTGATAGCCTCTTAAAAAAACCTTTGGAAGAAACCGATCTTATGATAGAACTCTTTTTAGGCGACGGAGACGGACATTACGAACTTCTCGCCTCTGACCTGACCCATCGTTATATTGACATAAACGCCGATTACAGAAGTTAAACATTTTCATTCTGTAAAATATATCAAAATAAACATAATAAAATATTAAGCTTTAAGCATATTAAGGAGCAACAAATGCCATATCACAAGGAACTTGCAAATGCGATCAGAGCATTGGCAATAGACGCTATCGAACAATCTAAATCAGGACACCCCGGGGCTCCCTTGGGCATGGCGGATATGGCAACGGTTCTTTGGCATGACGTTCTTGTGCATAACCCCAAAAATCCACATTGGATTAACCGTGATCGTTTTGTATTGTCTAACGGACATGCTTCCATGCTGATTTATGCTTTATTATATCTTTCCGGTTATGATTTAACAATTGATGATATTAAAAACTTTCGCCAATTTGGCTCAAAAACTCCCGGCCACCCGGAATTTGGTTTAACGCCCGGCGTTGAAACCACCACTGGCCCACTCGGGCAAGGGCTTGCTACCGCCGTAGGCATGGCACTGGCAGAAAAACTACTTGCCAAAGAATTTAATCGCCCGGGTTTTGATTTGTTTAATCACAATACTTATGTATTTTTAGGCGATGGCTGTTTGATGGAAGGCATTTCTCACGAAGCCGCCTCTCTCGCCGGAACTTGGGGTTTAAACAAACTTATTGCCCTTTGGGACGATAACGGAATTTCTATCGAAGGTAACGTAAAAGACTGGTTTACCGACAATACTCCCGAGCGTTTTCGTGCTTATGGTTGGAATGTAATTGAAAATGTTGACGGTCATGATTCAACAGACATTCGCAAAGCCATCAGCCAAGCCACAAAAAACACCAATAAACCAACGCTAATTTGTTGTAAAACTACAATAGGTTATGGATCTCCCAACAAAGCGGGAACAGCCGCAACCCACGGTTCTCCGCTGGGCAAAGATGAAGCTCTCGCCACTAAAAAACAACTGGGAATTGAATATCCGCCTTTTGAAATTCCCGCAAAAATTCTGGAAAAATGGAACGCTGCTGAAAAAGGCGCAACAGCCGAACACGATTGGAACGCAAGATTTAAAGCGTATACACAGGAATTTCCCGAATTAGCCAAAGAGCTTACTCGTAGGCTTAAAGCCCAATTACCTGATGATTTCTCAAATATGATGCAAAACTTAATCGAACAAAATGCCAAAAGTTCGGACAAACCGGCTACTCGAGTCGCATCATTAAACGTTTTGAACGCAATAGCACCAAAATTACCCGAATTATTGGGCGGTTCTGCCGATCTTTCCGGCTCTGTCGGAACTTGTTGGAAGGGCTCCGTTACTATTAAACCCGAAACCATGAGCGGTAATTATCTTGCTTATGGGGTGCGTGAATTTGCCATGGGTGCAATCATGAACGGTTTGGCGTTATATGGCGGTTTTATTCCTTACGCCGGAACTTTCTTGATCTTTTCCGATTATGCCAAAAACGCTATTCGTTTATCCGCTTTAATGAAACAAAGAGTTATTTGGGTATTAACCCACGATTCTATCGGCGTTGGCGAAGACGGCCCGACCCATCAGCCTATTGAACAAGTTGCAAGCTTACGTTTAATTCCCAATATGCAGGTTTGGCGACCTTGTGATGCGGTTGAAACCGTGGTTGCTTGGAAAAAGAGCTTGGAACGCTTAAACGGTCCTAGCTGTTTAGCGTTAACTCGCCAAGGGCTTGAACCCATGCCTCGTAATTCCGAACAAACAAAAAATATTGAAAAAGGTGCATACATACTACTTGATTGTTCTGATCCCGAACTTATAATAATAGCCAGTGGCTCTGAAGTTAACCTTGCAGTGCAGGCGGCTCAAAACTTAAACGCCGAAGGACGTAAAGTTAGAGTGGTCTCAATGCCTTGTGCCGAACTTTTTGAAGCCCAACCCCAAAATTATAAAGAAAGTGTCTTACCTTTAAAAACTCGTAAACGTCTTGCGATTGAAGCCGCCAGTGCTGACTGGTGGACAAAATATACGGGTCTTGACGGGAAAGTAATCGGCATGCACAGTTTCGGAGAATCTGCTCCCGCAGATAAATTATTTAAGCATTTTGGCTTCACGGTTGAAAATGTTTTAAAAGAAGCAAAAGCATTACTCAATAAATAATTATTGTTTTTCTATTAATACAAAAGGGGGTTTTGTCTTATCTAAGGCTTTATCCCCTTTTTGTTGTTTTTATTAACTTAATCACAAAATTTTTACATATACTTTAACTATTAAGTATCTATAATATATCATGAAAAAAAACGTTATCCATATAGAGGGTGCTAAACAGCATAACCTCAAAAACATTACTCTCGATATTCCTCGAGATGAACTTGTTGTTGTCTGTGGTCCTTCCGGTTCGGGAAAATCAACACTCGCCTTTGATATAGTTTATGCAGAAGGTCAAAGACGCTATGTTGAATCTTTATCAGCTTATGCACGCCAATTTTTACCTCAAATGGATAAGCCGGACGTAGAAAAAATAGAAGGTTTATCACCGGCTATCTCGCTTGAACAACAAACCGCCACCAGAAACCCACGCTCAACAGTCGGAACAGTTACGGAAATTTATGATTTTTTGCGTGTCTTTTTTGCACGTTTAGGAAAAATGCATTGTCCAAAATGTGGTGATGCGATTGAAAGCAGAGCCTTAGATGAAATTATTGCGGATATTTTAAACCTAAAAGACGGAACTCGCTGTATTCTTCTTGCTCCCTTAGTTGAATATCAAAAAGGAACTCAACAAGATAAGCTAAAAAAACTTAAAGCCGAAGGTTTCGCCAGAGTTAGAATAAACGGAAAAATCGTTGAAATCGACGAGTTTCCCGAGCTTGACAAAAACAAAAAACATAACCTTGACCTTGTGGTTGATCGCTTGGTTTTACGAGAAAATATCCGAGGGCGTATTTCTGATTCCGTCGAACTCGCCTTACGTTACGGAGATGGGCGTATAAGCCTTTTAATTCCCGAACACAAAACAGAAACAGGCGAAAATATCTCGGAACAAGAATTAAAATTTAGCACTCTCTCTTCTTGTACTCGCTGTAAAATCAGCATGCCCGCTTTAACCCCGCAACTTTTTTCTTTTAACAGCCCTCAAGGTGCTTGCCCACAGTGTTTAGGTCTAGGAACGGTAGAATATTTTGAACCGGCTCTGATTGCCCCAAATAAAGGTTTATCTTTGAATACGGGCGGTGTTTTACCTTGGAAAAATCCAAAAATCTTTGAAAAATACGAAAAAACTTTGTTGGAACTTGGGAAAGACTTTGCCTTTACTCTTTCAACCCCCTTGAAAGATTTCTCGGAAGACGCTTTTAATGCCTTATTTTTTGGACTTGATAACGAAGGAAAACCATACCAGTCTGCTCAATACAACCTACAACGCAACTGGCTGGGTGGAACAAAAGCTCCGAAAAAAGACAATAAAATAAAGGATACTTGGAAGGGAATAATTGCTATTTTAGAACAAGGTATGCAATACGGAGAAGCATGGCGAGATGAACTTTCACGCTATCGCCAAACAAGAGCCTGCCCGGCTTGTAAAGGTGCAAGGTTAAAACCCGAGGCTCTTGCCGTTAAAGTAAACGGAATCAATATCTATGAATTTTGTTCTTTATCTGTTACCAAAGCGTTCAATTGGATTGAAGCTTTAGACTTTAGCGGTCGCCATTCCATAATTGCCGAACCATTACAAAAAGAATTAAGTCATCGCTTGTCTTTTATGAGTAGCGTCGGGCTTGAATATCTTACTTTAAGCCGTAGTATGGCAACCTTATCAGGCGGCGAAGCTCAAAGAATACGCCTTGCCTCTCAACTTGGCTCGGGTTTAGTCGGTGTAACTTATGTTTTGGACGAACCCTCAATCGGCTTACACCCAAAAGATAACTTAAGACTTTTAAATACCTTACGCAGTTTACAGCAAAGAGGAAACACCGTTTTGGTGGTTGAACACGACGAAGCGACAATCAGAGAGGCCGATACGGTTATCGAGCTTGGACCGGGGTCGGGCATACTTGGCGGAGAACTGATTTTTAACGGAAGCGTGCCTGAGCTTTTAAAAGCAAAAAATTCTCTGACCGCCGGATATTTAAGAGGCGACTTACGCATTCCTCGCCCGACTAAAAGGCGTAAAGCGAGTGGAGAACTTGTTTTGAAAGGTGTCAGCACTCATAATTTAAAAAATATTGACTGTTCTTTTCCTTTAGGTGTTTTCACCTCAGTAACCGGCGTTTCAGGATCGGGAAAAAGTTCGCTTGTGATTGATACTTTATATAAACATCTCGCACTCAGCCAAGGTTTAAAGGTCGAAAATCCGGGAACTTTAAACGCAATAGAAGGCGTTGAACAAATCGAACGCATTATCGCAATCGATCAAACTCCGATAGGGCGAACCCCTCGTTCAAACCCCGCCACTTATACCAAGATTTTTGATGAAATTCGCAATATCTTTGCAATGACACCCGATGCAAAAAAACGCGGTTATAAACCGGGGCGTTTTAGCTTTAACGTTCCGGGTGGACGTTGTGAAGCCTGTAGCGGAGACGGACAAATCAAAGTAGAAATGCACTTTTTACCGGATATTCATGTAACTTGTGATTTATGTAAAGGAAAACGCTATAATTACGAAACCTTAGAAGTAAAATATAAAGGGCTTAATATTTCAGAGGTTTTAGACCTAACCGTTAGCCAAGCGAAAACTTTTTTTGAAAGTTACCCCGTTTTACAACGTCGTTTAAACGTTTTGGAAGAAGTTGGTCTTGAATATTTAAAGCTCGGACAACCGGCAACAACCCTCTCGGGCGGTGAAGCTCAACGCATTAAAATTTCAAAAGAACTCGGAAAGAAAAGCCTTCCAAACACACTTTATATTTTAGACGAACCCACAACCGGCTTACACATGCATGAAGTTGGCAAACTGATTACCGTTTTAAACCAACTTGTGGATAAGGGGGCAAGCGTCTTGGTTATTGAACATAATACCGATTTAATTATGTCAACCGATTATGTAATAGAGCTTGGACCGGGCGGCGGAGACAACGGTGGAACAATTATCGCCAAGGGTACTCCTGAAAAAGTCTTAAAAGAATAAAAAATATTATATACAAAAATAGCATTTTTTGTTATGAAAGAAAATATATTAAAATTTTATCTGAGAATATAACGGAGCATCACAATGACCGATGAGGCGATTATTAATTTAATCAACAAAGCTTTAAGCGAAAAATTTCATCTTGATCCCGAAACCCTTACACCAGACGCTTTATTACGTGAAGATTTAGGAATTGACAGCTTAGATGCCGTTGATATGGTAATTCTTTTGGAAGAAACCTTTAAAAACAGCTATAATAAAGAAATACCACAAGAGATAAAACATCTTAACGATCTACATTCATACATTATAAAACTATATAATGAAGAAAAAGCCCAGAGAAATATTACCAAAATATTTGAACAAATTACTGAAGATCCAAATACTCAATAAAGCTATCTAGAGCCTAAAACAATACAGACTTAAATAAAAAAACCACCAAAATAAATCGGTGGTTTTTTATTTTACTTTTATATTTTCTCTAAAACTAGACTACAGAAATTAAAACTATAACAAACATACGCAAAACAGAGTCTTGCAACGGTCTTGATTTAGTAAGACCATTTTCCCTTATTATATTTAATAAGTTCGGTTAAAGGAACACGAGAGGTTTCTTTAAAAGGTCCTGCCAAGGCTTCTGCTTTGGTTTTCCCTGTTGCCTGATAGCTTACTTCTTGATATTTTAAATAACCAACATAAGTAATGGCGGTTGACTTGCTTGGCGGTGCATAAGAAGTGTGTAAAGAGTTTTTATCAATCACACAATAACTTGCAACATATTGCCCGTTAACTTGTTTTACTTCTTTATGGTTTTCGCCATTAAGCATATTTTTGTTTAAATCAACAACAAGCTTTTGAGCAAAACTATCAAGTTTTTGCTGTACCACTTCAGGGGTATCAGTGCTCGTTTTTGCTTTAGTTGTTTTTTTGGCTGTGACTTTTGGCTTTGCTTTTGTTTGCTCTGCGGCAACAACACTCGTTGCAAAACACAACATTATTCCCATAGTAATCGCAATTATAATTTTTTTCATACTTTCCTCCAACAAAAAAGTTAAAATATTTTGATCATTTTTTAAATTAATAATTCTAGAAAAACTCTAGACAATTATCTAATCGTATCTTTTCTATAAAAGATTAGGTCTTTAATACAATAAAAATAATATTTTTGTTTATATCTTAAAAGACAAGTAAACACAAAAGAACAACAGGCAAGAGTAAAACCCAACCTAAAGCACTTCTTATCTTTATGCTACTTTTTTTAAATAAAGTCTAGAAAAAATAAAAATCTCAAGTTCAGATTTATCTCTTTACAATCATCTGTTATATCAAGAGAAAACTTTTGTGTTTTATATAATATAAAAAAAGTTACGATTTTCTGGCTTGTTCTCTTTCTTCGATTAAACGCATGGCGTGTTTGGCAAGAGCAGTAACTTCAGGTTTAGAAATTTGAGCATCAGCCCCAACGCTATCGCCTTTATGACGTAAACGATCAGTAATCAAGGAAGAAAATAACAAAACGGGCAATTCATGCAACACACGATCGTCTTTTATTCGTTTACAGAGGTTATGACCGTCCATACTTGGCATTTCAATATCAGAAATAACAACCTGAACATAGTCGGTAATAGGGCGCCCTTCTGCTTCGCTTCGATCTCTCAAGCGTTCGAGAAGGTCCCAAGCCTCTTTACCGTTATTTAAAGCTTGAACTTCAAAATTAGCCTTTTCAAGCAGGTCTTTTAACATTTCACGCACAAGCATTGAGTCATCTGCTAATATAGCACGGCGACGCGTATCGGAAGTAAAATCAAAGTCAGAGTCAAAACGTAAGTTAAGTTGTGGGTTAAGGTTGGTTACTATTCTTTCCAAATCTAATAAAAAGATAATACGCCCTTCAAGTTTAACCACACCAGTTATTGTATTATGACTTAAGGCAGAAACATAAGTATTGGGTGGCTCAACCTCTTGCCAGCTAATGCGGTGAATACGGTTTACGCCCGAAACCAAAAAAGCCGTGGTCATTCCGTTAAATTCGGTTACGATAACTTTTGGCGGTTCGGTGTTTGCTCTTTTCTTTCCGAGCCAAACACTTAAATCAACCAAAGGGATAATTTTAGAACGTAAATTAAACGCACCCAAAACAGAAGGATGCCTTGCCTCCGGCATTTCAGTAATCTTAGGCAGGCGTATAATCTCTAAAACCTTGGCAACGTTAACGCCATAATAACCTTTGTAAACGCCCTGTCCGTTGTTTTCTTCTTCATCAAGGTGAAAAGCAACGATTTCAAGTTCATTTGTACCGGCTTCAAGTAAGATATTTGTTTGAGACATACAAAGCTCCGCCCTCTGAGGAATAAATATTGTAACTATTGATTATTAAAGAATTATACACTTTGTTCTATACGTTTTTGCAGTTCATCAACCAAATTGATAGGAGTAGATGCACCGGCAGTCAGCCCGATAATAGCAGTTTTTTTTAATTTTGCCAGTAATTTCTCTTGTGAAAATAATTCATCTGCTGTTTCAATATGATAGGCTTCTGTTCCTACTGATTCAGAGACATTAACCAAGCGTCTTGTATTGGCACTATTCTTTCCTCCAAGCACCAACATTAGCTCAACTTTTTCGGCTATTTCCAAAGTTTCCGACTGTCTGGTGCGAGTAGCATCACAAATAGTTTGCAACACAGGAATATTGTGATTTAAGTGAGTTTTCAAGATATTTTCCATAACCACAAACTCTTCTTTATCTTGAGTGGTTTGGGCTGCTAAAAAATAGCTTACGTTTATATCAAACAAAGAAGAATTGAGAAAACTTTTTAAATCGTCTTGAGTTGAAAAAACTTTAGCCTCAGGTGAAGCATAACTTAAAAGCCCTAAAACTTCCGGGTGGCTCGCCTCTCCAAACAACAACAAAACTCCACCTTTTTGAGTTGCTTCTAAAATAGAAAGTTGAGCTTTTTTCACTTTAGGACAAGTTGCATCAACCAAAGTTATCCCTTTTTTCAAAAGTTCCGTTTCAATTGCAAGCGGAATACCGTGAGCCCTAATTAAAACGGCGTCGCCGCTTTTTACTTCCTCAACATTATGTACAATAACAACACCTTTATCGGCATAATCTTGCAACACTTGAGGATTATGAATAATAGGACCAAAAGTTTTTATATGGTTAAACTTTGTTTTAGACTTTTCCAACAAGTCGTCAAGCTTACGCAAGGCAAGACTTACCCCCATACAAAAACCCGCATTTTTCGCTCGAATTACTTTCATTTTTATATCTTTGTTCTTTTACTCGTTTTGAATATAAAGCTTAATTTATTTTTGCAGTATTTTCAAGCTCTGCATACCCTTTATGACTATTTTTATCAAGCCTGTTTCGTAAACAAACCTTTAGGTTATAAACAAAAGACAAGTTTGAGAGAAACTAATTCTTACACAATATAAAAATATCATAATAAATCAATGAGATAAATATATCTTGCAATATTTTTTTTATTCTTTAAAAACTTTAATATATACTATGATTATTATGCAATGGTCTTACTTTATTTTTGATAGTTTCTTAAAACCCGAGAGAATCATGCCCAAAAAACTTTTATCAAAAAGCCTGCGACTCGTTTCTATAATTGCTTTTATGCTTCTGTTATCAGCTTGCTTTGTCGAGTCTGACCAGCATGTTTTACAAGAACAAACAGTAATTTTTGATACTGCTGATGAAAAAATCCCTTATATCTCAGGCGTATATTTTTCAGAAGCCCAAGTAAAAAAAGCTCCGAGAGAAACTGTTGTCCTTGAACGTAAAGAAGGTTCACATAATGCCTTTTTTCTAAGCTTGAAAATAGGAGAAACAGAACAACAACGCTCTTTAACCTTAATCAAACCCTTAAAGCAAGAAAACACTTTTTTATTGGAAGTCGTTGATTGTGAAAAAAGCACTCTTGTCCCTGTAATGCTTACAAAAAAAGGTTTAACGCTCTACCCTGTCCAAGAGCCTGATCAATTTCCTTACAAAGTCGCTTGGGTTATGCCGGTTTTTACGAAGCTTCTTACCCTACACAAAATATCACACAGCGAAAACGGTTTAAAACTGAAAAAAGGTGATATGAGTCAAGAAGCCTATCAAGAAGCTGTTGTTAATTTGTTTAATGATATGTTTTCCTTAGCTGCTTTTGGCGAGGGGATTGCTTTAACAAAAGAATAAAAACTAAGATGCCTAACAATCTAACTTGCAATATTTTTCAGACTAATTAAAATATCTTTTATATAAAATAACATTTAAACTTTTAGCAATATTTGAGGTGAAGCATGAATAACACTTTTTTATTAAAAAAATTACAACTTATTTTAATAATGGCTTTTATGTTGCTGTTGACGGCTTGTTTTATTGAATCTGAGCAACCTGTTTTAAAAGAACAAGAAAAAGCCAGTGCTTTAAACATTTTTGCAGAAAAAGTACCTGATATTTCAGGAACATATGCTCTGGTCTTCGATAAAAACAAAAAAGAAAAATATGTTTTCTCTCGTAAAGAAGATAGTGCCAATGTTTTTTTTGTTACTGACGACAAGGGAGAAAGGCAAAACGTCTTAGTTAAAGCCCTAAAAAAAGAAAATACTTTGCTTATTGAAATGTCTGAACAGGCAGATGGTCGAACAAAAAACTATCTTATCCCTGCACTTATTACCAAAGATGGCTTAAGAGTTTTTCTACCTGCTCCAATAGATAAAAAAGAAACTCAACCTTGGAGCTCAAAACTTTACCTTGAATTGCTCGATAAATATCAAATCCAATACACCAACACACAAGGAACTAAACTCTTAAAAGGTGCTATGAGCAACAAAGCTTATTCCGAAGCCATAATTAATCTTTTTAACGATATGTTTGCGGCTGACGCAGTAGGAAACGGGCTTCTTTTGATTAAAGAGTAATCAAATTCAAGCTGTGTCAAAATCTAACTTGCAATATTTTTTTACAATAAAGTTTTCAAAACTTCAATTAAGCGTTCATATTCTATAGGCTTTGCAAGGTGTGCGTTCATACCGCTTTTTAAGGCGGTTTCAACATCTTCTTAGCTGCTTTTGGCGATGGGCTTGCTTTAACAAAAGAATAAAGAGCTTACAAAACTTTGCGTTGCGTTCTTTATCATCGCTTTGTTGTCTGTTTACACAAACCATAAAGCGTCTAAAGCACAAAAAACTTATTTCACAGAAAAAATAAAAATTCGTGTTTTAAATAGCTTGTCTCTCATAATACAAGTATAGATATAAATAGCCGATTTTTATAATTATCTGCAATTATGCTCAATATTTTTTTACAATAAAGTTTTCAAAACTTCAATTAAGCGTTCATATTCTATAGGCTTTGCAAGGTGTGCGTTCATACCGCTTTTTAAGGCGGTTTCAACATCTTCTTTAAATGCATTTGCTGTGAGTGCGACTATAGGAATAGTGGCGGCATCGGGTCTGGACATCTTACGAATCATTTTTGCCGCACTGTAACCGTCCATTTCCGGCATTTGTACGTCCATCAAAATAATATCATAATAACCAAGAGAAGAAGCTTCAAAAGCTTCAATCGCTTCTAGCCCGTTTGAGGCTTCATCAATCACCAATCCTGCTTCACCAAGAAGTTCCATAACAATCAAACGGTTTACATCAACATCATCAACCAATAAAATTCTTTTTCCCTCTAAGGCTTCGTTATGTAAGTCTTGCGTTGTTTCAACAAGTTCGTCTGGGGCAGTTGGCAACTGAATGGTAAATGAAAAAGTGCTGCCCCTGCCTTCTTCGCTTTCTACCTGAAGTTGTCCGCCGAGTAAGTCGACGATACGTTTACTGATAGAAAGTCCTAGTCCTGTTCCGCCATATTTTCTGGTAATTTGTCCATGCCCTTGTTCAAACGGGTCAAACAAGCTTGCCAAGTTTTCTTTCTTAATTCCTATCCCCGTATCGGAAACAGCAAAAGTAATAGGCGCCATTCCGTCTTGTTGTTCTCCTGCTTTTATCGAAAAGCTTACTTTTCCACATTCATCGGTAAACTTAACGGCATTACCCAACAGATTAATCAAAACCTGACGCAGACGCAATGAATCGCTGATATAAGTTGAGCAAGGCAATGTGGCAACGTCTATACAAAAATCAATATTTTTTTCCACACAACGAGGGCGAATAATATCCGCCACCGCCTCAATAAGCTTTGGCAAGTCAAAACTGTCTTCATCAAGTACAATCTTGCCTGCCTCTATCTTGGAAAGGTCAAGAATATCATTAATCAAACCTAAAAGGTGTTGAGAAGAGACTTCTATCTGTGCGATATGACTATCGATTGCCTCAATATTTGATAAAGGGTCGTCAAGTTTACGTTTTGTGATACTGGTCATTCCAATAATAGCATTCATCGGAGTACGAATCTCGTGGCTCATTCGAGCTAAAAATTCACTCTTGGATTCATTAGCTTTATTGGCAACAAGCACGGCATCTTTTAATTCAAGCTGGGCGTCTCGCAAGGCATGTTCGACATGAACACGCTTGGAAACATCACGAGATACACCAAGAAGACCGACCAAAGTTCCCGTTGAGTCAAACATCGGCGTTCTGACCGTATCGACGGTTTCATAGTGTCCGTCAGCAAACTCTATTTTTTCTTCTGTATATAAGGGGTTACCATTTTTTATCGCCAGTTGATCATTTTCTTTAAAACTTTGAGCCAAATCAAAAGGGAAAACGTCTTCTGCTTTAAGCCCGATAAGTTTTGCCACATTTTTTCCGGTTAATGAGGCAAAACGAGGGTTAACCGCCAAATAACGCCCTTGATGATCTTGATACCAAATAATATCAGGGGTCGCCGTAAAAACGGTATCCAACAAAGCACGTTGTTCTTCAATCTGTTTTTGTTCCAAGGCTATTTCGGTAATATCGTTAATACTAATGATAAATCCCGCATTTTTTCCGTTTTTGTCTTTAAGATAACTTGCCACACCTTTATAAAACCTGCCGGAAGCACTATGATAAAACATTTCGGTATCAGAACCGTTTAAAAGAGCCGAAACAGGGCAGTATTTTGAATTTAACGGTAAAATACTAAATTTTTCATAAGGTTGACCAACGACTTCATTCAAGGTGGCATTCATAATTAATAAGCTTTCTTGGTTGGCATAGCGAATAAGCTTATCAATATCCGTAATAATCAAAGCTCCACGTTCACTGTCAACAATGCTGTCTGCCATATCATCAAAAGAATCTGCCAAAGCACCAAGTTCATCTTTAACCGGTGCGTTAAAACGAAAGTTACGCTCACCCGAACGAAATTTTGAAACCCCTCTGATTATTTTGGTGATACTGCGAGTAAAGGCTGATGCCATAAAAATCGCCACTAAAACAACCAAAACAGACATAATTAAGGTGGATACGCTCAGACTGCTTGCTGTTTCAAACAAGTTGGAAGCAATTGTGGTCTCTGCCTCATCTGCGATTGTTTTAAGTTCCTTATCGCTTTTATCGATAAGCCCGTCAATAATGGCTTTTGTCTTAACGGCAGGTTTATGAAAATCATCTACGCCGGCACCAATAGCAACAAAACCAAAGCCTCTTTTAGATTCGGCGTAACGCCCGGTATAATAAGGAATAGTCGCAGCAGTATTGATTTTCCACAAACCGCTCCAAAGAATAAGAAAAGATCCGGAACCGCCGTCTTGAGTTAAGTCAAACCACCCCGTACACTGTGGGGCAAAATTCAAATAACGACAATCAAGCCCGACTAAACCCTCTTTAGCTAATTCTTTTGAGGGTTTTTTATTGTTAGATTGTTCATCAAAAGTTTTCACCGAAGGAATAAAATCGGCATAAGAAAGCCCGCTTGATTTCCATTGATCATATATTTTATCTTCAAGCCAAGGAATTTCGGGGTCGCCTGTTTCGGCGTTATATCCGGCAATGGAAAAATGCCGAGGGTGAACAATATTGCGTCCTTTATAATCCCAAATAAAGGCATAGTTTCCGCCGGACGCATCGGATATTTCGGTATAACGCTCATCAGTCGGCATTAAATGGGCGGTAAATTCCATTAAATGATCATGATCTAACGCCAAGGTAACGTAACCAATGATTTTATCATCTTTTACAACCGGCGTTGCCCAACGAATTAACCCCTTAAAGCGTTTACCAAGCGGATTTTCTTTTCCCGCATAAGCCGACG
Organism: Desulfovibrio litoralis DSM 11393; assembly: GCF_900143255.1. Classification (NCBI taxonomy): domain Bacteria; kingdom Pseudomonadati; phylum Thermodesulfobacteriota; class Desulfovibrionia; order Desulfovibrionales; family Desulfovibrionaceae; genus Desulfovibrio; species Desulfovibrio litoralis. The sequence goes on along the minus strand of NZ_FRDI01000009.1, from coordinate 4,434 downwards.
CTTCGGGTTTAAAACTTTCGCCGACTTTAGTGGCATTATCAGGCGTATACATACCGATAACACGAGAACGTACATATTCTCCGATTACTTCGGAAACATAAATTTCACCCGGCTTAAGTTTTTTTAAATCATTAAAATAAGTTTCAGCCCGCACATAAGTATTTAAACGGTTGGAAATATCTTTTAATTCACCGTCCATTTGCGACGAGCTAACCGCCTTAACCTTTTCTTGTCCCTTAAGGTCAACAAAGCTCATTTCAAGATATAAAGGTTTGGGATCATAGCGATAAGTTTCGGGTTTTCTGTAATTAAAACTAACGGAATTTTCTTTGATAGATGAATTTACTTCTAAAAACTCAACATTTTCTTTAAACGGAATCCAAGTTTTTTGATCTTCTGAAAGTTGCCATTCACCTTGGGCAACAACAGGGCTTTTTTGAGCATTTATATAATTTTGATATGTGTTTAAATTAGGGGCTAAAGTTGCCACAAATAAAATATCGCTGTCTCGTGCATATAAAAAATCTGCAACACGTATGGCGGTATCGGTTGACATACGCTCAATGTCTTCTCTTGCCCGGTTATCTAAGGCCTTAACAGCATCAGTTATCGCAACTTCGCCGGTTTTTGATAAAGCATCATTGGCTTTGGTCGTTAATTCCGTAGTGCTTTGTCTTAGTTGATCGCCGAGTTTCCAAGCCTGAGACCACGCCACAAGAGCAAGTAAAACCAAAGGGACTACTTTAATCACAACAAAAAGAAAAATAAGCTTTGCACGTATACCAAGACCATAGCGAGCAAAAAACAAATCTAACGCCAAAAGCCAGCGGTCTAACATTTTTCTCATAATATAATCCCAACAACTACCTGCTAAGCATTAGAAAACACAGTGTTCCCTTATCATTTTTGACGCAAAACCCAATAACAGTATTTCTAAGTTAAAAATATAAACTGTTTTATCAAGGTGCAAACGGCTTGTCAACACAGTCAAACACAATATTAATACGTCTTTTAGTTTCGCCGTCGTTTTGCTCTGATTGAAATTTATTACAACTGCTTTTTTTGTAAAAGTTCGTGTATTTGCCTTAATAAGCGTCAAGCAACGTTGCTGATAAGACTGTTGCGGTTTTAAAACAGAAGATTGCCATGGTGTTTACCTATAAGACGCAGAAGATTGAGACACAAAGACTTCTGAATGCTTATTGTCGCACAAAAAATCTTCAACTCGATACCTTTTTGAAGTGTTCTTGGGTCCAATTACAACTTCCTTAATAAAGTTCTCATCAAATAAAAATTTATGAAATGGAGAAATGGCGTTGTTTGTTGCTCTGTAGTCACGCTCTGTAATCAAGTAGTTGTTTATTGCCATGGGATAGCAGGTATCTTGGTATTCGCGTTGCACGAGTCGCCATTCTTGCTCCTCTAAAAAGGCATGATTCTTAAATATAATAGACAGATATCTTAAAATTAAGGCGATTTGATCTTGAATGCCTTTTATATTTTTTATTCCAAATTTTTTACCATAATCACATACCTTGGCGTAAATTTCTTCAATCGTCTTCTTTTGTAGTTCCTGATCATATACAACAGGAGCAAACTCAATAATACCTTCATCTAAACAATCAATGCGAGATCGTCCGAGCTGCTTAAGAGCAGAGGTGTCGACGCCAATCGCAAAACCTTTTCCATCATCAGCATATGCACGCCACTGGCTTAAAAGATCACGTCCCGCAGAAAAGCAACAAAGAAAACATTCAGAGGAAATGTAGCGTGAAAAATATGTGGATACTTTTTGGTAATCAGCAGAGTGAGCAAAATCCTTATGGAATTGTTCTAATATGCCTTTAATCCACTGAGAATCAAGAGAATCATTCATATCTACCGTGGATGTTAACCACAATTCGCGTTTCTTCACGATATTAATAAAAGTTGATGTGGAACAATAGTAATACACAACCTCTGGCTCTTCGCCACTGTGTGCTTGTAGCTTTTGGAGAGGCTCTCGTAGTTTGAATAGTTCTCGTTCCATTTTCAACTCCTTTCGTATGCCCCAAGCAAAGCATAATCAGCCCCAAAAGTCAAATCGGCGAACCTTCCGTTATTGGAAAATATGTGCAAAAATCTTTGGATACTTTTTATATCCACAAGCATATTTTGAGGAATGGCAGGAGGAGTTAGAAGAGGGAAACAATTGACCGAAATACCCCAAGCTATTATAATAGAATAAAGACCATTGCAAAACTCCGTTCATTTTACAGGCAAAGTAAATTTCCTTTATTTTGGTTTTTGGGAGTGTCTTCACAAAGAAATTCATCTAGATACTATCACGCAATACACTAAAATAATTGTTAAAACTAAGAGGTTCGCATGACCAAACAGAATATATACAATCCTCCATTCACAATCACCTCTGCAATACTACATTTAATTGCAGATATAAGCGAAGCTGTGGGGCGTATTTCAGTACAGACAAATGATGTTTTGGATCTTCGCTTGCGTCGACTAAACCGCATTCGGACAATTCAAGGTTCGCTTGCTATCGAAGGTAATACACTTAGTGAAGAACAAATTACTGCGATTCTTGATGGTCAACATGTTATTGCACCACCTCGTGAAATTCAAGAAGCTCGCAACGCTATTCTGGCATACGACCACCTCGAACAATGGAACCCTAAGCAAGAGAAAGATTTACTACAAGCACACAATATTTTAATGGCTGGACTGCTAGATGATCATGGTAAACACCGTCAAGGCGGTGTTGGTGTAATGAGCGGAAGTAAAGTGTTGCATATGGCACCACCTCCAGCCCGTGTGCCTTTTCTTATGGGAGATTTGTTTCAATGGTTACAAACCACTGAACATCACCCACTGATTTCTAGTTCTGTTTTTCATTATGAATTTGAATTTATCCATCCTTTTGCTGATGGGAATGGACGTATAGGGAGACTCTGGCAAACTTTGATTTTATTTCATTGGAACCCAATTTTTTTACGCATTCCAGTAGAAAGCCTTGTTTATGCACACCAACAAGATTACTACAAGGCTTTACAACAAAGCACTAATCAGGGTGAAGTAACACCATTTCTTGAATTCATGCTTTCCATGATTCGTGATGCTGTTTTGAGCATTACCCCTCAAGTCAACCCCCAAGTCACCCCACAAGTCGCACAGATTTTACAAATTCTCTCTAATGCACACCCCAAAAACTTATCTCGTAAAGAGCTACAAGATATAGCTGGACTGCGTGATCGTAAATCTTTTTCAGAAAATTGGATTAAGCCAGCCCTAAACGCCAAGCTTATTGAAATGACCCTGCCTGATAAACCAAATAGCCGTTTGCAGTGCTATAGGCTAACGAACAAGGGGAATTTTTTTGTAGAACGTATAAAGGAATAAGAGGCAATGCTATAAAGAAAAGATTTACAGGTTTTAGAATAGCTTAGCTTACAGAAGGGTTGCCATGATTTACTCCGAGTTCACTAGACAACGGGAATTGTATATCCCGAAAGTGAATTAAACTTTTAAGCATTTGTTCTGCTCTTTCTATTTCGTCATTGACTTCAAGACGTCCACCAATCCAAAGCGTATTTCCTGCCGCTATTGTGCCCGTTGCGTCCGAAATCCCATTGCCTGGTGATTCCCCTGTGTCATAGTAAGCTTCAATAACATAATTGTCTGTTGCAGATGTTGAACGGCCTTTGCCGTTCTTTACAAATGCAGCATTGTGTTCACGTGAATTTCTTAAATCCCTAAAAGCCCTATTTGAACTGAATCGTTCTATGGATGATGCTAGTTCAGGATATAGCTCTTTTACATAATTACACCATTCAATAGCCTAAATGAAGTCGCTTTAAAAGGTAGCGACCTTGGCAAAAATTACACATGGAACGCATTACAAAAAAGAGGATTAACGCATGAGCAAGTTAGAAATGACAAGAGGATTGACGGATGCACGCTTGGAGAAAACATGCCCAACGCACAATCAGGTGGGCAATCAGGCTGGCAACCAGACAAACAATCAAGCGAAGAATACAGAAATGAGCGAGGAGGAACTTTTGGCAATGAGAGTCAACCTCTTGAGCCAACAAGAGATGCAAAAGCTGAAGAGCAACACAGAATTGATCAAGCTTTTGAAAGACTTGCAAGAATCCATCAGGATAGCGAGTCAAGAAACACGCCAAGCCACTCAAGAGGTCAAGAACTATCCCGCTGAAGCTATCAATAGAGTATCCAAGTTAATTAAAAATGTTAGCAGATAAATATTACTGTTATATTATTAGATTAACTTGGTTTAGTTTTTAAAAAGGTTAGGATAAAATATAAATAAAGCTGATTTCAATCCACGCTCCCGCACGGGGAGCGACATTCCAACCGCCAACCTCGATGCACTCAAACTCGGGGTTTCAATCCACGCTCCCGCACGGGGAGCGACTG